>JAQUAH010000117.1 GCA_028687345.1 Candidatus Omnitrophota bacterium
CATTCCGGAAATTTCTTCGGCTATTCCCAATTTCGCATGGATAAAGGAGCCGTATTGAGTATCGGAAATAAACCACTCACCGGCTACATTCTCTTCCATGCGGATAGCTCCATGCGGACATATATGACTGCAAAGTGCACACCCCTCGCAGGAAAACGACTCAATACTAAAATCCGGTTTTATTGCTCCAAATCTGCATACCGATACACATTCCCCGCATTTCTTACAGAACTTCTTATCAATAACAGCGGTTTGGCCGCTTCTAAACTCATGACGTTCTTTAACCTCAGGATGCAACAAAAGATGCAGGTCCGCAGCATCCACGTCGCAGTCAACCATAACTTTATTTTTAGCCAAAGCGGCAAACGCCCCTGTAACCACAGTCTTGCCTGTGCCGCCTTTCCCGCTAATAACGACTATTTGCTTCATTCTTAATCCCACATATATTTAAATATAAGTTGATAAATTTATCCTGATAAGAAACGTCCTTTTCCACAATAGGTATACCCTCGGAATAACTCACTGCTATTTCTTTACTAAAAGGAATCTTCATTAAAATAGGAATACGCTCTTCCCTACAATAACCCTCTACCTTGCCGTCTCCGATATCAGAGCGATTAACAACTACGCCAAATGGTATCTGTAATTTTCGTAATACCTCAACAGCCAAAACCAAATCATTTAAACCGAATGGCGTTGGCTCTGTGACTAACACGCAGAAGTCGCTACCCTTAGCTGCCGTGATCACCGGACATGATGTTCCTGGCGGAGCGTCAATAATCACCGTCCTTGTAGGGTTTATATAACTTTTTACCTGCCGGATCAAAGGCGGAGACATCGCCTCCCCTATATTAAGGCGTCCATGAATAAACTGTATATCTCCTTTGTCGCCGATTTCTATTGCTCCGATCTCTTTATTAACTTCCTTTATTGCTCCTTGAGGACAAAGCAGACTACACGCACCGCATCCATGGCAAAGATGTGGAAAGATTAAAACACTCCCCTTGTTACCGTTATTTCCAGACAACACTGCAATAGCATGATAGGCACATACCTCGCGGCATTTGCTACAGTAGTTACATTTTGCCTCATCAACTTCCGGCACCGGGATAGAAGCCTTCGCTTTTTCTTTTATGCGCGGCTTAAGAAAAAGGTGCGCATTCGGTTCTTCTACGTCGCAATCAAGGAGCTGAATATTTTTAAGCGATAGCGCTAAATTAACAGCAATCGTCGTCTTTCCTGTCCCACCCTTTCCGCTAGCAATTGAAATAATCATATTAATTGATGATAAGCTATTAAAATTTCCTGAAAATGACTGTTTGCTTTAGTAACCCTAAAACCCTTCCCTTCCAAATATCGCTCTATATCAACTAACGTGGTCTTACCGACCTCATGTTTGTTGCCTTCGCTGGCATGAATCTTACCCATTAATGCGAGACCTTCTTGAGTAAAATCACTTAAGATGAGCTTCCCCTCAAAAGAAAGCACACGTAAAAATTCATCGATAACTTTGTAGGGATTGGTTAAATGGTGCAGGGTATTGACAGAAAAGATGACGTCAAAGCTTTTGTCTTTAAAACTTAAGTACTCACCGTTTTCAATACGAAAATCAACCTGCTTATCTAAACCAAAATAGCGAAGATTCAGTTTCGCAAAGGCTTGCTCAGTTTCTGAGATATCAAAGGTAGTAAAATTATACCCGGCCTTTGCCAGCTCAAGCGCAAAATGGCCCTTACCCGTCCCGGCTTCAAGGATATCTCCGTAAAGAGGCTGGGCCTTCTCTAAGATGAAGGCCCGCTCCTTATCGACATCATAACCAAGACTACTATATAATGCTTTTCGCTCTAAATACTTTTTATGGTTTTCTAAAACCTCATTATCCAATTTATTATCTCTGCGTAAATCTAATCATGCTCTTTAAACATCCTGTCTTGTGTTGGGTCATTCTTTCTAATCCATTCCATCAGCATTGCCGCATGTTCTTTCTCCTCATTCATATTATGCGCAAGGAGCTTTTTAAGCGATTGATCATCAGTAGCATCTATTCTTTCCTGATAAAAATCGACTGCTTCAAGTTCTTCGCGCAGAGATTTTCTCGCTCTTTCCAAATCAACGTGCTTAGGATCCATCTTTTCTAAAGGCTCAAAAAATGGCATGTTTCTATCCCCTTTCTTTATTTAGCTATTCTTTACCGGCATGCCGAACTTAGAACCTACGCTCGGGCTATCCGCCGCTTTATGCTTGCTGTTTCTGTAACCTTCGATTGCCTCTTGTACTGTTCCGGAAACCCCTGTAAATACACTGACCCCCGCGGCTGATAACACCTGATACGCGTTGGGCCCGACGTTACCGGTAAGAACTGCCTTAACGCCTCTAGATACCACAAGCTGACCCGATTGAATACCGGCTCCCCCTTGAAACTGAGCGTTAGTATTCTCCTGCGCTTCGAACTTTCCTGTATCCGTGTCAAAAAAGATAAAATTCTGACACCGGCCGAAACGAGAATCAACCTTGGAATCTAAAGTTCTGCCTTCCGAGGTAATACATATTTTCATATTTACACCTTCTTCCTTAATGGCAATTCCCTTCTTGCCCATGATCTTTGCAAGCCTCTAGGCCACCCAAAGCATTATTCATAAAATTATCGAGGGCTTTTTGTACGTTTCCAGAATAGCCAAATACCTGAACGCCCGCCTGGGCGAATTTCTGTTGGGCACCCATTCCCATACCTCCGGCAATAACATGGGTTATTTTATACTTTAATATCTCATCCACTGCAACACACCCGCCACTGCCATGCACAACAGTACTCGGCACAATGCGGGTATTAACAATTTTCTTCTTATCTTTATCAATATCTGCTAAAAAGAAATACTTGCACTGGCCAAAATGCGCGCATACGTTGCCATGGACCCCATTCTCATCTTCCAATACGACTCCGACTCTCATCTTTAATACTTCTCCTTTCGCCTAAGAAACATTCGGTTATTTTTTATCGGATCCCTGCTGGCTTACCATAGCTTGAATACGCACCTGCGTGCCTTCAAGCTGTTGCTTTAGAAAATCAGCTTGGCTTTTTAATGTCTCCAATTCCTCTTCTTTGGAAACCGCGCGGCCAAAACCGCCAAAAGCTTGCATCCCCCTTTGCGCCCTCATCCAACCGGGAAGCCCTGTGGCATAGAAACAATTTCGCCAACCCCTGCCTCCGCCTCTTGCCCCAAAACCCCCTCTTCCAAACTGTCTTCCAACCTCACCAACAGGCATAGCACAATAACCTCTTCCGCCGCCTGTCATTGCTCCTTGACCTCTTGGTCCTGTTCCGTCAAAACCTGGCATAACACACCTCCTTTTATTTAGTGAAAACCATTTCCATTAATAGATAAAAAAATATACCGATTATTTCTTGGCGCTACATTTTTCACATAAGCCATAAAACTGGATAAGATGATTGGCGATCTTGAAGTTATACTTCTTTGATAAACCCTTTTCTGTCTGATTAAGAAGTTCGATTTCATCATCAATAAAATCGGTATAATCTATAACCTTGTTACAGTCGGTGCAAACTAAATGATGGTGGTGATGCGCGCCCTTCGGCCCTTCGGCAAATTCATACCGAGCCCTACCATCGCCGAAATCAAGCTTATATACCATGCCTAGGCTTGATAATACATCCAGCGTCCGGTAAACAGTGGTCAATCCTACGCTGGGATACTTGGGATGGACCTTCATATAGATATCTTCGGCGCTTAAGTGGCCTTCAGACTTGGACAGAATATCAAGGATTACCTCACGGCCTAAGGTAAGCCGATATCCGCAGCCCCTGAACTTTCCGTGCCACCATCCTTGACCCCTACATTCACCTCTTGGCATATGTCTCCTTAATGAAAATGGTTTCCATTTCTAAATATACAGTATAAAGCTATTTTTGTCAAGCTTTTTTTATTTTCAGGAAATATGAAAGGTTGCTACCATGCGGACGGGCAGTAATACTTAATAAGGAAACGGCTTATCCGCACACAGCTATTGGACAAGGCACAAAAATATGGATAGGCTGTTATTTTTCCAGAATTTCTTTAGAAAGATGGCAGGCGTGACTAAAAGGGTATTTCCCTGTAAAACAAGCGGTGCAGAAATTTTCCCTGGGCAGAGGCATAGAATTTAACATTCCTTCCAGGCTTAAATATTCCAGGCTATCCGCACCAATAAAATCGCGGAACCAGGCAATATCGTGCTTTGAAGCAACAAGTTCTTTCTTAGTAGGGAAATCTATGCCGTAAAAACAGGGGAATTTTAACGGCGGGCAGCTGACGCGCATATGTATCTTATTTGCTCCTGCCTGACGCAGAGTCTTAACGCGCGCTCTACTGGTAGTACCGCGCACAATAGAATCCTCAACTAAAATTACATCCTTACCTTTCAATACATCTCTTAAGGGATTGAGTTTTATTTTTACCCGAAAATCGCGCAAGTATTGACTGGGCTGAATAAAAGTTCTGCCGATATAATGATTACGGATCATCCCAAACTCAAAAGGAATCTTAGAGGCCTCAGAAAACCCCAAAGCCGCAAATACGCCGGAATCAGGGATGGGCATTACTAAATCTGCCTGTGCTGGAAATTCATTTGCTAATTGCGCCCCTAGTTTCTTACGCGCCATATATACATTATGTTCAAAAATATTACTGTCCGGCCTGGCAAAATAGATATATTCAAAAATACAAAAGGCACGAGGTGTTTTTCCAAAAGGTTTTAATGACTTAAGGCCGTCTTTTTTTATAAATACAATTTCTCCGGGTTCAACGTCTCTTAAATATTGTGCGCCAATTAAATCTAAGGCGCAAGTCTCACTGGCAAGAATGTATGCGCCATCTAATTTGCCTAAACACAGCGGCCGCCATCCGTAAGTATCCCTGGCCCCGATCAGGGTATCATTAAGCATTAATACTAAAGAATAAGCCCCTTGCAGCTTAGAAAGCGCCCAAATAATTGTATCCTGAAGATTATTATTGTGGCTATGCGCTAATAGATGGGCAATAATTTCTGAATCCATAGTAGTCTGAAAAAGAGCACCGTTATTCTCTAACTCCCGATGGAGGCTTAACGTATTAGTAAGGTTTCCGTTATGCGCAATAGCGATATCGCCAATTTTTGATTTTACGTAAAAGGGCTGGGTATTTTTGATACTGCTGCTCCCTGTAGTGGAATAACGTACGTGCCCTACTGCCAGTTCGCCGCGAAGGCTGCGAATAATTTTTTCATCAAAGACATCGCTTACTAAACCTAAAGCTTTATGCAGGTGTACTTTTTTACCGCTGCGGGTAATTATTCCGCTTGATTCCTCTCCTCTATGCTGAAGCGCATAAAGGCCTAAACAGGCAAGCTGCGCTGCATCTTTATGTGGATATACCCCAAATATTCCGCACATGATTTAGCCCTCAATATTTTTCTGTAACGAATCTCTCCACGCTTCGTTTAAATCTTCTAAAGATAAATAAATCAACTCTTCCGTGCCATTTAAAATTCTAAGAAATCTACGGCAGGTTTGGCCAATAATATAAAACGGGGCCTTAAATTCCAAAGCAATTTTTCTTAACCGCCCTACGGAATTCTGGCTGCAGGAAAGGATTATTCTTGATTGGGATTCGCCAAAAAGTAAGGCATCCGGCCGTATGTCATAATTTAGTTTATCAATGTTAGCTCCTATCATTTGATCTTTATTAGAAATACAACATTCAGCCAAAGCCACGGCTAATCCCCCCTCAGAACAATCATGGGCAGAATTGACTAAACCTTCCTCTATCGCTTTAAGGCAGGTTT
>JAQUAH010000010.1 GCA_028687345.1 Candidatus Omnitrophota bacterium
TTAAAAGATGAACCCTCGCTTTAGAAAAAGGTTAATTGTGCTTTCTATTATACTATTTGCAATGATAACCTTTGGGCTTATTAGTGGTTCGGTCAATATCCCTTTCTACCAATTGCTCCTTAAAGAAAACCAGGCTATTTTTCACTTAAGGATTTTTAGGATTTTGACAGCGTTGGTAGCTGGTAGCGGCCTGGCTGTTTCAGGGATAGCGCTTCAGGCAATCTTAAGAAATTCACTTGCAGAGCCATATCTTTTGGGTACCTCCAGCGGCGCAGGTTTAGGAGCGATAGCTGCCATAATTACAGGCCTATCTGCAATGTATCTTCCTTTAGCCGCTTTTCTAGGGGCCCTTCTTAGCATCTTCCTCGTCTATAACCTTGCCCGGCAGAATAACAAAATTCCTGAGCAATCATTGATACTTTCCGGAGTAATTATCTCTGTAGCCTTTTCTGCAATTATCGTATTTTTCGTTAGCATATCCAGTAACGAGGCATTGCATGGATTAACTTGGTGGCTCTGGGGGAGCCTGCAGATGTATGACTTTAAGCTTTTGTCTTTGGTGGCATTAATCGATATTGCAGGGATAGCGGTGATTTATATTTTTTCCCAAGATTTAAATGCGCTCAGTATCGGCGAAGAAGAGGCGATACATTTAGGGATAGATGTAGAAAGGGTAAAGAAAATTATGATTTTGGTTACCTCGTTAATTACGGCGAGTTTAGTTTGCATCTGCGGGATAATCGGTTTTGTAGGTTTAATGGTTCCGCATATGATGAGGCTGATAGTCGGCCCTAACCATAAAATCCTCATACCTACAGCGTGTCTTGCGGCTGCAATATTCATGATTTTTTGCGATATTTTATCACGGGTGATTTTACCGCCATTTGAAATTCCTATAGGAGTAATTACTGCTCTTTTAGGCGCTCCGACATTCTTTTTTCTGCTGAAGAGAAAACTTAGGATTAGGTAAATATGGAATTTTTATTAACTGTAAATAATCTTAGCGGTGGTTATCATAAACAGGCTGTCATAAGAGATATTTCTCTGAGAGTAGAAGAGGGTGATTTCTTGGGAATTATCGGCCCGAATGGTTCGGGTAAAACCACGCTTTTACGCTTAATGAGCCGCGTGCTGTTGCCGCAAGAAGGAAATATCAGGCTTTGCGAAAAAGACATAAACTCGCTTGATTTAAAGGAATTCTGCCAAAAAGTTGCTTTTGTAGCAGGGGATACTCTGATTAATTTCTCTTTTACTGTTTTGGAGATTGTCTTAATGGGCAGAATCCCCCATCTTAAAAGGCTGCAGCTTGAGAAAAAAGAGGATGTTCTCATTGCAGAGAATGCCCTTAAAATGACCGGCACCCTGGAGCTAAAAGATAAATTGATAGACGAACTAAGTTCAGGAGAACGCCAGCGGGTAATTATTGCAAGAGCGCTTACTCAAGAGCCGGTTTTATTATTTCTTGACGAACCCACTTCACATTTGGATATCGGGCATCAAATACAAATATTAGATTTATTGAAGAGATTAAACCGTGAAAGGAACCTAACTATAGTTATGGTCCTGCATGATTTAAATTTAGCCGGCGCATATTGCAACCGCATACTTCTACTTGATAGAGGGGGGATTTTCAAAGAAGGCCTTCCTGATGAAGTTCTAACCTATCAGAATATCGAAACAGTATATAAAACAGTGGTATTGGTAAATAAGGATCCGGTCAGCTTGCGGCCCCATGTGATTTTGGTCACCGAAAAAAAATAATGCCTACTAAATTGATTTTAATCAGGCACGGACAGACTGCCTGGAATTTACAAAAACGATACTGCGGTCTTAAAGACATTGGGCTTAGTTATAAAGGCAAAAAACAGGTACTGGCTTTGCGTAACAGGCTGGCAGGAGAAAAAATTCATAAAATATATTCTAGCGATAAAAAGAGGACAATCCAGACCGCCAAAATAATTTTTCAAGGCTCTAGCGTAGAAAAAATAACTGATTTAAGAGAGATGAACTTTGGTTGTTTTGAGGGTTTTACCCATAGGGAGATTACAAAGATTTATCCCGGGGTTTATCAAAGATGGCTAAAGGACCCTTTCAGCACAGCTGTTCCTGGGGGAGAAAGGCTGATTAATTTTAAGAAAAGGGTGGTCAGGGCGTTAAAAAAGATAATTATTGAGAATAAAAATATGACCACTGCCGTAGTCTGCCACGGAGGAGTAATTAGCATATTTCTTACCAGTATCCTGAAAAGCAAAGATTTTTGGGGACAAATCCCAGGAGCTGCTAGCTTGAGTATCGTAGAGTTTTCCAACGGCAAAGCGGAAATTAAACTATTTAACGATATAGCGCATTTAAATGGCTAAAATTACTTTTATTTTGGGTGGCGCAAGAAGCGGAAAAAGCACTTATGCCCTGAAGTTGGCTGGGAAGTTCAATCAGGTTGCTTTTATTGCTACTTGCGAGGGGCTAGATAAAGAAATGAAAGAACGCATCAACCTGCATAAGAAATCAAGGCCTAATCATTGGAAGACTTTTGAAGAACCAAAAGATATAATCTTGGCCTTGAAGAATATAGGAAGTAATTTTCAATGCGCAATCATCGATTGCCTTACGCTATTAGTCTCAAACCTGATTTTGGCCGGGCATAGCAAAGACTCAATCACTGACAAAATTACCCATGTGTTAACTTATTTAGAAAGAAAGAAAATCAAAGTTATTATAGTCTCAAATGAAGTTGGCTTAGGGATAGTGCCTAAAAATAAACTCTCCAGGAATTTCCGCGATATTGCAGGAAAGATAAACCAGATTGTTGCAGCGAAAGCCGATGAGGTAATTTTTATGGTTTCCGGCATCCCTGTAAAAATAAAAAGGCAAAAACATGGATAAGTTAGAGGAAATCAATAAAAGTATCCGGGGACTCGATTACAAATTAATAGAGCTTACTCAGGAAAGACTGAATAATCTGACTAAGCCGCAAGGTAGCCTGGGGAGATTAGAGGAATTAGCCAAGCAGATCGTCGGTATTTCGGGTAAAGAAAACCCCGAATTAAAAAATAAAGTTATTTTTACTCTTGCAGGAGACCATGGCGTTACAGCAGAAGGCGTAAGCGTATACCCTAAAGAAGTAACTGCCCAGATGGTCTACAATTTCCTAAGAGGAGGGGCGGCTATTAATGTTTTGGCTAATCATGTCGGGGCAAGGGTAGTGGTAGCTGATTTTGGCGTAGCCGAAGACTTAAAACCTCACCCCGCATTAGTAATCAGAAAAATAAACTACGGAACTAAAAATATGGTATTGGGCCCGGCAATGACAAAGGATGAGGCCAGAAAAGCGCTTATTGCAGGGATTGAACTTTTCGAAGGGGAATTCATAAAAGGCGCCGATATTATCGGAACAGGAGAGATGGGGATTGGAAATACGACAGCATCCAGCGCGATTACGGCGAGTATCACTAAGAGGCCGGTTGAAGATGTCACAGGGAAAGGAACAGACATTGATGAACAGGGGTTACTTAGAAAAATCGCAGTGGTTAAAAAAGCCTTAAAAGTAAATTCCCCTAATCCCGAAGACCCCATAGATGTCTTAGCAAAAGTAGGAGGATTTGAAATCTCCGGACTTGCAGGTATAATTCTGGGCGCAGCCTCAAAAAGAGTTCCAGTAGTGATAGATGGCTTTATCTCTGGGGCAGCAGCATTAATTGCTTACAAGATAGAGCCAAAGACAAAAGATTATATGATTGCCGCGCATTGCTCAATGGAGCGCGGACACAGGGTTATTCTGGACTATATCGGCCTTAAGCCGTTATTAGACTTAAACCTGCGTTTGGGAGAAGGCACCGGAGCGGCACTGGGAATGTGCCTTGCAGAGGCAGGGGTGAAAATTTTAACCCAGATGGCTACATTTAAAAGTGCCGGTGTTTCAGAGAAAAATAAACCATGAAAAATTTTTTATTGGCCATACAATTTTTACTTATTATACCGCTTAAGATTAAAGATGTTAATGATAAGGAAATAGCGCGCTCAATGGCGTACTTTCCTTTGGTAGGGTTATTTTTGGGCTTAATTTTAGCAGGGATAAATTACCTGTTGCATATTTTTGGATTTGAACGGTTTTCAATTGACATAATACTTATTATTTCGCTGGCAATACTTACAGGTGGTATACACCTGGATGGTTTATCGGATACCTTCGACGGTATTTTAAGCAGAAAAGGCAGGGAACAAATGCTTCTCATTATGCGGGATTCCCATGCCGGAGTAATGGGCATTTTGAGCATCATCAGCGTGATTTTATTAAAGATTGCCCTGCTTTATTCAGTTACCGACACTTTAAAAATAAAGGCGTTACTTTTAACCACTGTTTTAAGCAGGTGGGGAATGGTCTTTGCCATATTTTTATTCTCTTATGCAAGGCAGGATGGCAAGGCAAGGGCATTTATAAAGGATAAGAAATGGACAACATTTTTTATTTCTACTTTTCTAACTTTTATCCTGGCAGCTTTTATTTTGAAAATAATGGGTTTAATAATCTTGTTAATAGCTGCATTTTTTGTTTATGTAATGGGAAAATTCATTACTAATAAATTAGGAGGGATAACCGGTGATACGCTGGGTGCAATTAATGAGATAACAGAAGTTATTATTTTATTTATCCTGACAATTTGGAAAGGAGGAAATTTATGGATGATTTAACTGCGATATCTTCTTGGAGCGGAGGAAAGGATAGCTGCCTGGCTTATTATAAGGCAATTAAGCAGGGGGTAAAGGTAAAATGCCTGTTAAACTTTATCTCCCGGGAATCTAAGCGCGGTTGTTTCCACGGATTAGACGGACAACTCTTAAATTTTCAGGCAGGATTAATCGGTATTCCGTTAGTCCAGGAAGAAGTTAGCCCGGATATGCAAAAATATGAGAATGAATTCAAGGTTGCAGTAAGAAAATTTATTACGCGGGGTATCAACTCTATGGTTTTTGGGGATATTTATCTATTGGAACACCAAAGTTGGGTTGAACGGGTATGCGGAGAATTAAATATTCGTGCGATAGAGCCGCTCTGGAATAAATCTCCTCGCACCATTATTAAAGAATTTCTTGATTCCGGTTTTAAGGCAATGATCGTCAGTTGCAAAGCAGATGTAATGGGAGAGGAGTTTATCGGAAGATACATAGATATGGATTTGGTTACCGATTTAGAGGCAAAGGGAATCTGCCCTTGCGGAGAGAAAGGAGAATTCCATACATTAGTGGTTGATGGGCCGATATTTAAAAAGCGCATTGAAATACAGGAGGCGCAAACCATAATTAAAGAGGGTTTTTGGAAACACTGGTTTCTGGATATTAGAAAATACCAGGCAACAGAAAAGAATTGAAGTTATCCGGATAGATGAAGGAAGTCCTGGTAGCCTTGTGCTAAGGTATCCCAGGCACTGCCTCGCAACGGTAAAACCTCTTAAAGAGGAAGAGTCCGGTCTATCATCTATTTCGGCAAGTACCTTCGCAGGAAGGAAAAGGAGATTTTAGTCATGAAAGAATCTATCAGAAAATCGATTATTTTAGCAACGATGATTATAGCTTTATCAGGGATATCGTGGGCAGAAGATGAGGACGATATTAACTTAGAGAAAATTGTAGTGACTCCCTCTCGAATAGAGGAAAATTATGAAGACCTTTCCAGAAACGTTGACGTGATTACCGAAGAAGATATTGAATTGTCAGGGGCAAAAGATTTAACACAGGTTTTAACCGGGATTACCTCTGTAAATATGTCTGACTATGGAGGATTGGGAGGGTTAAAAAATATCAGAATGCGCGGTTCTACTGCCTCTCAGGTTTTAATCTTATTGGACGGCAGGCCGGTTAATAATCCTCGCGACGGGGAAGTAGACCTAAGCAATATACCTTTAGCGAATATAGAAAGAGTGGAAGTTATGCATGGGCCTGCTTCTAACCTATACGGCTCATCGGCAATGGGCGGAGTAGTTAATATCATTACAAAAAGGCCGCCTAAGGAAAAACAAGAAACGCAGTTTACCAGCAGCTTTGGGACATTCAGGACTTATATTGAACAGTTGGTGCACGGAGCCAAAATTGGTAAATTCGGTTATCTTATCAGTGGAGATTATAAAAGTTCAGAAGGATTCCGCAGTAATACAGAATTTAATGCCAGGGATTTTAATGCCAAGTTTGAATATGAGTTAAATAAGGAAAATAGCCTGACTTTAAATTCCGGGTTTTATAAGAGCATGCAGGGCACGCCCGGTAAAATCAGCAATCCCGATATAGATGATAAACAAAGAGTCCTTAATAACTTTCTTGACCTTAGTTGGAGTTTTAGGCCGGAAGGAGAAACGCTGGTATCTGCAAAAATATACAATAATTACGACCGGCTCGAATTTATCGAAAATTCGGCAGGTTCGGTATTTGATACAGCTTTCAGTAAAGATATTCATACAACCCAGGTAAGGGGCTATGATTTGCAATTTAATAAAAGATTATTGAATAATTATCTTGCTATATGCGGCTTCAGCTATATAACTAACCTTAATGACAGCACATCTTCGGCTAAGCACAAATATACCGTACGCGCAGCTTATCTGGAAAATCAACTGGATTTATTCCGGGATTTAAAAATGTCCCTTGGGGTAAGAGTGGATGATTATTCTAACTTTGGCCTCCAGCCAAGCCCCAGCTTCTCGCTGCTTTATAAGTTTAATGAAAATAATAAACTTCGCACGTCAATCAATCGAAACTTCCGTGCCCCTACATTTAATGACCTTTACTGGCCGGATCAGGGATGGGTGAAAGGAAACCCTGACCTTAAGCCGGAAAGGGGTTCAACTGCTGAAATCGGATACGAAACAAACTTAAACAAATACCTGTCTTCAAGCCTTACTTATTACAGAAGCAATTATAGCCAGCTTATAAATTGGGGGGAAGAAGCCGGGGTATGGATGCCGAAGAACATCGGTGCTGCAGTAATACAAGGGGTAGAGCTTGAAAATAAAATTTATTTGCCAGCGCACTTTGAAATTGATATAGGTTATACTTACCTTCTGGCAAAAGACAAAAAAACACATAAGTTTCTGGTTTATCAGCCGCAAGACAAAGTTGACGCCGTTGTAAGATATAACGGCATTAATGGGCTTGTGGTTGAACTTAAGGGGCAGTTCACCGGAAAAAGGTTTGCCGACCCGAATAATCTGATTAAAGTAAAACAATTTTTTCTCCTGGGCCTTAATTTATCCAAGAAATTTAAAAATGGATTAACTTATTATGCTTCAATTGATAACATGCTGGCCAGGAAATATCAGGTGATCAATGAATATCCTATGCCCAGATTCTCTATTACAAGCGGCATAAAATTTGACTTTTAACAAATAAGAAAAAATAGGGACGGTTCTGATAGCCATTAATATTTATCAGAACCGTCCCTAAGAAATGCGAGAACCATCCCTGTTTATGCTTGACACCAGAACCGTCCCTGATAAAATAAGTTAAGATGCTTTCCAATAGGGTATTTCAAATCTGTCTTCTGGCTTCTTTAATCGCTCACAGCGTAATCCTCATTCAAAATTCAAGCCTCAATCCTTTCTTCACTTCAAAAAAAGAGCAAAAAATAGAACTAAGCTACGTGAAAATCCCCAAGCAACCTAAAAAAGAAACAAAAACTGAAAGCCCAAGCAAAGACCCTTTTTTGAAAATACCCCCAAAAATCACCCTTGATAAGAAAATCCCTCCGCCGTTTATAGATACGGATAATAAATTAAAAACCAATAAATCCATTGCCCTGCAAAATCCGGTTTTCTCAAAACCCGAATTTGCCAAGCCGGATATTATCGCAATAAAGAAGAAAATTACCCTCCCGGCGATTAAAATGGAGCAGTCTAATAACCCTACTTATATGGGGTATTACCAACTCGTGCGGGAAAAAATTAAACGCGCTGCCTACCAGAATTACAGCCGCAACGAAACAGGGGAGGTGTACCTTTCATTTATTATATCAAGTGACGGATACATAAAAGAGGTGCATCTTATAGAAGACAAGTCTTCTTCTAATCCCTATTTAAAGGAGATAGCCTTAAGAAGCATAAAAGACGCCTCACCTTTTCCTAACTTCCCCAAGGATCTGGACTATCCTTACCTTTCATTTAACGTTGTGGTCTCTTTCGAGATTGAATGAAGAATTGTTGACACTGGGCAAATTCAGTGGTATATTCAATGAGCCCATAACCTTACGAACATGAGAATGTGAGTAAGTTATTGTGTGAATTGAAATCCTTGACATTTTCGGATTAAATTATGGAAGAAAAATGTCAAGGATAAATTCAGTCATACAACTTATGTCATAAATAACCATTAATTAGGATTCCATAAGTTGTGACTTCATTTAAGAAAGGGGATGATTAGATTGCCAGAAGTCGAAGTCAAAAAAGACGAATCTTTCGAATCAGCTTTGCGGCGCTTTAAGAAAAAGATTGAACAGGAAGGAATTTTAAGGGAAGTAAGGGACCGCAAACATTATGAGAAGCCAAGCGAACGCAAGAGAAAGAGGGCAAAGGGAAGAAGATAGAAATGGCTCTAGCGCTCTCTACGTCGTGGAATGCCTCTCGTCATAAAAATGGGGTTGATCTGCTCTTTGAAATAAAGAAACTGGGGTTTGAAGAAGTTGAGCTGAGTTTTAATCTTACTTCAGAGATGGTAGAAGAGATTAAGGGGTTTGTGCGAGCAGGAAAAATAAAAGTAACCAGTCTTCATAACTTCTGCCCCATATCAAAAGGCCTAAAACGTAAGCTAGCCCTTCCGGACTATTACAATATGGCTTCTCTTGACAAAAAGCAAAGACAGCTGGCATTAAAGTATACAAAAAAAAGCATAGATACCGCCTTATCTTTAGGCGCAAAGGCAGTTGTCCTGCATTGCGGAAGAGTGGAAATCCCCGACAAAACAAGGAAACTGATTAATCTTTATCAGAGAGGGCTTGCGGGGTCAAAAAAATTCACTAGCCTCAAGGAAGAAATCGTAAGAGAACGAAAAATCCGGTTTAAACCTTTTCTCAAGAATTCGCTTACCAGCCTCAAGGAACTAAATGATTACGCCAGAGAGCAAAATATACTTCTGGGAATTGAAACCCGCTTCTATTACCGGGAGATTCCGGCTTTTGAAGAAATAGGCATAATCTTGAATGAATTTAAGGGTTCCAAGATATTCTATTGGCATGATACAGGGCACGCGCAGCTAATGGAAAGTTTAGGCTTTATTCGCCATAAAGATTACCTTAAATCATACGGCAAAAGAATGATCGGCATTCACCTGCATGACATCATTAATTGCCGCGACCACCTTGCGCCTTTAAAAGGGGAATTGGATTTTAGCTCATTAAGGCCTTTCCTCAAAAAAGAAACCCTTAAGGTAATTGAGGCGCATCATCCGGCAACCGCAGATGATTTGAAAAAGAGTAAAGCCTTTTTAAGCAAAGTATTTCATGGAATCGCCTAAAATAAGAAAACCGGCAGTAGCCGGTACATTTTATCCTTTATCTGCTAAGGCAATAGAGAGCCAGATTAAAAGCTTTATTAAAGCTCAAGCCGGCAAGAAAGAAGCGATTGCCTGTATGCTTCCCCATGCAGGGTATATGTATTCTGGCAGGGTAGCAGCAGAAACCCTCTGCGGGATAAAAATCAAAAAGAATATAATCCTTTTAGGCCCGAATCATACCGGCTATGGTGCGCCATTCAGCATTATGAGCGAAGGCATCTGGCAGACGCCTCTGGGTGAAATCAAAATAAATTCCGAATTGGCAAAAACCCTGTTAAAGAATTCGCAATATTTAAAGGATGATGCGCTAGCGCATACTTACGAACATTCCCTTGAAGTAGAATTGCCGATACTGCAGTATTTTAAGACTGATTTTGAAATTGTGCCTATCATATTCATGTCTGATGATATAGGCAGCCTTAAAAAAATAGGAGAAGAAATTGCCAAAGCTATTAAAGATACCGGTTCCCCGGACTCAGTATTGATTATAGCCAGTTCAGATATGACTCATTATGAGCCGCAAGCGCAAGCCGAAGAAAAAGATAAGCAAGCTATAGAAGCAATATTGAGCCTGGATGAAGACAAGCTCATCGCAAAAATCGGACAATTAAGTATTTCTATGTGCGGATATGCCCCGGTAACAGTGATGATAAAAATAGCCAAGATTTTAGGCGCTAAATCCGCGGAATTGATTAAATACCAAACCTCTGGAGACGTAACCGGCGATAAAGATAGCGTTGTAGGTTATGCCGGGATAACAGTTTATTAAATAATTATGGACGACGCCAATAAAAATATCGACGAGAGCTGGAAAGAGGCGATAGAAAAAGAAAAGGAAAACCTGAAAGAAAAGGGCGGGTTTATCCCCCCGGAAGCTGATTTTGGTTTCTTTATTACGACATTTTCCCTACAGGCTTCCATTGCGCTGGGGCAGATCCCGAATCCGGTTACCGATAAAAAAGAAGAAGACCTTTCTCAGGCAAAATTTCTTATCGATACATTGGCAATGCTAAAGGATAAAACCAAAGGTAATTTAACCGCCGACGAATCAAATCTCCTGGAAAATATGCTCTATGAATTAAGGACGATATATATTAATAAAGTAAACCCTGTTACAAATACCAAAGCTAAACTAGAAAATAAACAAGATTTGTAACAGGGTAAAAGGAGAGGGGAATGATAGATAAAGAGTTATTGGATATTTTGGCCTGCCCCGCCTGCAAGGGCGATGTGGAGCTTAAGGATGAGAAAATTGTCTGCAAACAATGCGGAAAGAAATACCCCATAAGAGACGGGATACCTGTAATGCTTATTGACGAAGCAGAATGATATGAAAACAATACTTGTAATACACGGCCCGAATTTAGATTTATTGGGCCAAAGAGAGCCCGGCGTCTATGGGAGAGTAACTCTCAAAGAAATAAACAATGGATTAAAGAAAATTGCCAAAAAGAGAAAGGCAACCCTTAAAATCTTCCAGTCTAACCACGAAGGAGAAATCGTAGATTTAATCGGCAAGGCTAAGGTAAAATACGATGCCTTGTTAATTAACCCGGCGGCATATACACATACCAGTGTTGCCATCAGGGATGCAATTGCGGCTTCAGGAAAAATAGCGGTTGAGGTGCACCTCTCCAATATCTATTCCCGGGAAGAATTCAGGCAGAAATCCCTAATTACCCCTGTTGTAAAAGAGACGATCCTGGGTTTTGGCGCAAAGAGTTACGCATTAGGCCTTGAGGCGTTATTGGATTTGATTTAATGCTAGATGAACTCCCGACTAAAAAAAATCCTCATAAAATTAGGGCAGCAAAAACTGGATGCATTGTTTGTATCTTCTCCTGCCAATATTTCTTATCTTACTAAAACCCAAAGCCGTGATTCCTATCTTCTGATTTCAAACAAGGGAATTTTCTATATCACAGACTCAAGGTACACTGAAGAAGCCGGGCTCGCACTTGAAAAATCAATAAAAATTAAGAAGATAAACGGTTCCCTCCCCAGGTTCATCGCAGAGCTTTTTTTAGATTACGGGCTTAAGCGTATAGGCTTTGAAGAAAAGCACCTTTCCTTTTCAGGGTATATGAAGATACGTAAGGAACTCAATAAAAAAATAAAATTGGTGTCTGCCCCCGGCATAATTGAAGATTCAAGGCAAATCAAGGAAGCGCAAGAAATAAAAATAATAAAAAAGGCAATCCGGATAACTGCCGCTGCCTTTAAATTTATAGAAGGTTTTATCCGCCCCGGACAAAAAGAGATTGAGTTAGTCGCAGAATTGCAAAGGTTTATAAGGTATCACGCTGCCGGTAACAGCGCCTTTGATATAATTGCTGCCTCGGGCCCAAATTCAAGTTTCCCTCACCACATCCCCGGGCAAAGAAAGATTAGGAAGGGAGAACCTGTCTTGGTTGATATGGGAATAGATCTTTTGGGCTATAAAACCGACTTGACAAGGGTGTTCTTTTTAGATAAAATAAGTGCTTACGGTAGAAAGATTTACGATATTATCCTTGAAGCTCAAGCAAGGGCGCTAAATAAGATAAAGCCTGGTGCTTTGACTGATGAAATTGACGCAGCGGCCCGCCAGTATATAACGGAAAAAGGATACGGCGGGTTTTTTGGTCACAATTTAGGCCACGGTGTAGGGTTAGAGGTACACGAAAAACCGATGATATCCCCCAAAAAAAGTACCCGCCTAAAACAAGGGATGATATTTACGCTGGAGCCGGCAATTTATTTACCAGGGGAGTTCGGCATAAGATTAGAAGATATGGTACTGGTTACAAAAAAAGGATGCGAGGTATTAAGTGGCGCTATCAATAAATGAAATAAAATCAGGGGTAACTATACTGGTAGATGATGTAGTATATATTGTCATAGAAACCCAGCATGTAAAACCTGGCAAAGGCGCTGCCTTTGTGCGGGCGAAATTGCGAAACCTCAAAAACGCAAACATACAGGAAAAAACATTCAGGGGCGATGAAAAGATTGAAGTGGCATTTGTAGAAGAAAGAAAGTTACAATATCAGTACGCCTCAGGAGCAATGTATCATTTTATGGACCAGGAAAATTTTGAAGAAGTTTCCATCCCTGAAGAGAGCGTTGGCGATAAAAAGAAATTCCTTAAAGACAACCTGGAAGTTATGGGATATTTTTATAAAAATGCAACTTTGAATATTAACCTGCCGAACTTTATAGAATTTAAAATCATCCATACAGAACCGGGGATTAAAGGCGATACAGCCAAAAGCGGGACTAAACCTGCGCAAATAGAAACCGGCGCAACAATACAGGTTCCCCTTTTTATCGATGCGGGAGATAGCATAAAAGTCGATACCCGCACAGGTGAATACGTGGAGCGGGCGTTTTAACGAGGGAGAGTAAATGAATATAAAAGAAATCAAGGAAATGATAAACCTGATGAATGAAAACGGCCTTATGGAATTAGAAATAGAAAAGGATGGCATGCGCATTAGGCTGAAAAAAACTTCCTCCGGCATAGATAGTTTTAGCGGCCCCATACTGGTGGAGAAAGAAAATGTGTCGCAAGTATCGGAAAAACAGCCTATGGCCACGTTAGAAAGAATGTCAATAAAGACGGTTGAGATAAAATCTCCGATGGTAGGGACATTTTACCGTGCACCTAACCCCGAGGCCCCTCCATATGCGGAAGTAGGCCAGGTAATTGAACCCGGCCAGGTTATCTGTATAGTTGAAGCAATGAAATTAATGAATGAAATAAAATCAGAAATAAAAGGAAAAATATTGGAAGTCCTCGTTGATAATGCCGAACCTGTAGAATTCGGGCAGCCGATGTTTCTCATCGAACCTCTCTAGAATGTTCTCAAAAATACTCATTGCCAATCGTGGTGAAATAGCCCTAAGGATTATCCGTGCCTGTCGCGAACTTGGCATACGCACAGTAGCGGTCTACTCCGAAGCCGACAAGAGTTCTTTGCATGTGCGCCTTGCCGATGAGGCTATTTGCATTGGCCAGGCATCAAGCAGCAATAGCTATCTCAATATCCCGGCAATTATCAGCGCTGCTGAAATTACCGATGTGGAGGCAATCCATCCTGGTTACGGATTCCTGGCAGAAAACCCCCATTTTGCCGAAATCTGCGAATCCTGCCAGATAACCTTTATCGGGCCGACCGCTGAAAACATCAGGCTCATGGGAGACAAGATGGCAGCCCGCGCCACTATGCAGAAGGCAGGCATGCCGATAGTACCGGGCAGTGTATCTTTAATTAAAAATAAGGAAGAGGCAATCAAGACCGCTAAGACAATCGGATACCCGGTAATCATAAAAGCAGCTGCTGGAGGCGGAGGCAAAGGCATGAGGATATGCCATAACGACCTGACTTTAATGTCAAGCCTCATCACTGCTCAGGCAGAGGCAGAGGCAAATTTCGGCAATTCCAACGTGTATATTGAAAAATATATTGAAAAACCGCGCCACATTGAAATACAGATTTTGGGCGATAAGTACGGGCATATTATTCATCTGGGGGAACGCGACTGCAGTATCCAAAGGCGCCATCAGAAACTATTGGAAGAATCCCCTTCTCCTGTGGTGGACAATAAGCTGCGCAGGCGCTTAGGCGAACTCGTCTTAAAGGGCGCAAGGGCAATAAATTATGTCAGCGCAGGAACTGTTGAGTTTCTCCTGGACCAGGGGCGTAATAATTTTTATTTTATGGAGATGAACACCAGGATTCAGGTAGAGCATCCGGTGACCGAAATGGTCACAGGCGTAGATTTAATAAAAGAGCAGATACGCATAGCCAGCGGAGAAAGATTAAAAATTCAACAGGATAACATCCAGCTAAGGGGTTCAAGCATAGAGTGCCGCATAAATGCCGAAGATTATCAGAATAATTTTATGCCTTCCCCCGGTAAAATAGAAACCCTGATTTTGCCCGGAGGCCCGAATGTACGCGTAGATACCCATATCTATCCCGGCTACGAAATTTCTCCTTATTACGATTCCCTGGTAGCCAAGCTTATTACACACGGCAATAATCGCCAGGAAGCTATCAAGATTATGCTGCGGGCACTCGGCGAATTTACCATTTCACCCATTAAAACTACCATACCCTTCCATATGCGATTGTTGGAAAACCCTTTGTTCTTAAGAGGAGAGATATCTACTCACTTTGTCCAAGAGATGCTCAAGGATGAGCAAAAAGAGGAGGCCTGATGCGCCAAGAGGAATCCCGCAACGACCTGGGTACGATTAGAATTCACAAGAACGTCATTGCTTCCATAGCTGCGATAACCGCTCTTGAAATACAGGGCGTGAAACGCATAGGCGTCAGCCTTAAAAGCGGGCTCCTGGAGCTGATAGGTAAAAAGTCTCTTTACTCAATAAAAGTAGAGTTAAATAAGAACGATGAAGTTAAAGTTGAGATTCCGTTGGTTATAAAATTTGGCTTTAACATCCCCGACATAGCAAATAAAGTCCAGGAGGCCGTGCGCCAGGCGCTAGAAAAAATGACCAATCTTTCCATAAAAGATATTGATATAAACGTGCAGGGTATTGAGAGGTAAATGAAGTCTAAGTTTATAGTCCCGCCGCTTTATTCTGCAAAGCAAGCGGCGGGATCAATTCGCAGACGCTACATTTTTATATACGCAGCTATAATTTACGTCGCTCTTTTTTGGAGCCTCCGTAAATTATCTGCTCATTGAAGGGGGGGGTAAGCGATGAGGATATTTACGGTTTTAGGCATATTATTTTATGCGGTGATAATTATTTTAATCGGCGTCATATTCATAGTTTTCTCTTTAAATTTATTGCAACCCCAGGATATCAATAACCTGCTTGTATATGCGCAGGAAAGCCCTAATTCAAAAGTAATCATCGGGCTTTCCGGGCTTTTATTGATATTAATCAGTTTTTCATTCGCCCAATTAATCTTAGGAAGGTTCCAGCGCGAAAAAACCATTGCCTTTGCTACTTCATCTGGAGAAGTAACTATTGCGCTTTCGGCAGTAGAAGACTTAATCAGGAGGCTTGCAGGCATTATCCCGGAAATTAAGGAATTAAGGCCCGATGTGATCGCAACTAAGAAAGGGATTATCGTTGACCTGAGGGTAGTTTTAAAATCTGAAGCAAATATACCGGAATTAACAGCCAGGCTCCAGGATATCACAAAATCCAAGATACAGGAAGTATTGGGCATTGAAGAACAAATTATCATAAAAATCCACGTGACTAAAATAATTTCTGCGGAAGAAAAGGAAAAGAAGAGAAGGGATATAGAAAAAGAAGAGCCCACAATACCGTTTAGCGGCTACGGAAGGATATAAAGTAAAGGAGGAATCTTAAGTTATGAAAAAGATAGGGATACTTACCGGTGGCGGAGACTGCCCGGGATTAAACCCGGTAATAAGGGCAGTAGTCAGAAAAGGATATAATGAAGGGTATGAAATTATCGGGATCAAAAACGGATGGAAAGGCCTGATTGAAAATGATGTAGTTAAGCTTGACCTTATTTCTGTTTCGGGGATTCTGCCGAGGGGCGGTACAATTTTAGGCACAAGCAGGACAAACCCTTATAAAAAAGAGGGGGGCTTGGAAAAGGTAAAAGAGAATTATAAGAAGCTTGGCCTTGATGCATTAATTGCCGTCGGGGGAGAAGACACCCTGGGCGTATCTGTAAAACTAATCAAAGACGGGATTACCAATATCGTAGGAGTCCCTAAAACCATAGATAATGACCTTTCAGGGACCGATTATACCTTCGGTTTTGATACGGCGGTAAATACGGCTATGGAATGCATCGATAAACTGCATACAACCGCAGAAAGCCACCACCGTATTATCGTGGTTGAGGTAATGGGAAGGCATGCAGGCTGGATTGCCGTAGAATCAGGGATTGCAGGCGGCGCTGATGTAATCCTTGTCCCTGAGATACCCATTGACATTGACGAAGTATGCAGCCTTTTGAAAAAGAGGTATGAGAGGGGTAAAACTTTCAGCATAGTTGTAGTGGCTGAAGGCGCACAGTTTAAAGAAGGGACGCTGGTTATCCAGGAACAAAAACTGGATGAATTCGGCCATGTTCGGCTGGGGGGTATCGGCGAAAGGCTTGCAGTAGAAATAGAAAAAAGATGCGGTTATGAAACACGCGTAAGTGTCCTGGGCCATATCCAAAGAGGCGGGACGCCGTCTGCCTTTGACAGAATCCTGGGCACCAGGTTTGGGGTGAAAGCAGTTGAGCTGGTAAAAAATAAGAAATTCGGCAAAATGGTTGCTCTTACCGGGAATAAAATTGTTGATGTCCCCATTGAGAGTGCGGTTACGGTAGCAAAAACAGTAGACATGGATTTTTATGAGATTGCAAAGGTGTTTTTTGGATAAGGAGGAGGCCATTAAATGAGAGACAGGATTAAAGAGATATTAATGGAAAGTATCCAGATTAAGGAACAAATACTGCATTCCCATATCGGAAAAATTATAGAGCTGTCAGAATGCATAATAGAGTGCCTTAAGAAAAACGGAAAGGTAATCCTGTTTGGCAACGGCGGCTCAGCCAGCGACAGCCAGCATATCGCTGCTGAATTTATAGGAAGGTTTAAAAAAGACAGGACCGCGTTAGCCGCTATCGCGCTTACAACTAACACCTCTGTCCTGACTTCATTAGCCAACGATTACGGCTATGACATTATTTTCGCAAAGCAAGTTGAAGGCCTTGCTCAAAAGAATGATATTGTTATCGGCATTTCAACCAGTTGAAAAGCCAAAAATGTCATCCTGGGGATTAAACAGGCTAAAAAGATGGGCTTAAAGACAATTGCGCTTACGGGAAGCGATGGAGGGGAACTGGCAAAAACAGCAGATATCTCTTTAATCGTACCTTCATCTATAACAGCCAGAATCCAGGAAGTACATATTATCATAGGGCATATTATATGCGAAATAGTAGAACAAACCCTTTGCCAAGAGCAAAGATAAAACCTGTACAAGAATTACGAAAAATAATTTCCCGTCTTAAATGCGAGGGCAAAAGGATAGTATTTACCAACGGGTGTTTTGATTTATTGCATTATGGGCATGTAAAGTACCTTGCGGATGCCAAAAAAAAGGGTGATATCCTTATAGTAGCGATAAATTCTGATGCTTCTGTAAAAAGAATTAAGGGGGATAAAAGACCGATTATAAATGAAAAAGACAGATTAAAGACTGTCGCTTCCTTAGTAAGCGTGGATTATGTCGTATTATTTAAAGAAGATACGCCTTTAAAACTGATAAAATTGCTTAGGCCGGATATACTTGTTAAGGGCGCAGATTGGAGTAAAAACAATATCGTTGGCAAAGACTATGTACTTAGTTATGGCGGAAGAGTTTCTACCGTAAGATTGGTTAAGGGGTATTCCACTACTCTCCTGATTAAAAAGATCAAGAAAATCGGCTTCCGATAGCGTTAATACGATTTTTTGTGGTTATTATATTTTTATACCATGAAAAAATTTACAGAAATAAGAGGCGCTGCCAGAATAATTGACGCAAACATAAACCGGGCAAAAGAAGGGTTACGTGTCTGCGAAGAAATCGTCAGGTTTATACTTAACGACTATAAGCTAACCTCTGAATTTAAAAAAATAAGGCACCGGCTAGATTCAATAATCAGAGGGCCTTACGGTTACCCCGTGAATTTGCTTACAGCCAGAAAGAGCCTCAAAGACATCGGGAAAAATATCTATATAAACGAATTAAAGAGAAATAACCTTGAAGATATTTTCTTCGCCAATATACAACGGGTGAAAGAATCCATCAGGGTATTAGAGGAATTTACCAAATTGGCTAATAAGGCTCTTGCAGTTAAATTCAAAAGAATAAGATACGGTATCTATGAAACCGAGAAAAAGGCTGCTGTCAAAATCAAGGCTTTACGTAATCCTTGATAAAAAAATATCTGCAGGGCATACCCTCTTGCATATGGCTTCAAGATTAAGTGATTTTGGCGCGGATATAATCCAATTCAGGGATAAATACTCGAGTAAGAATAGCATATTAGAATCCGCTCTTTTGCTTCGTAAGCTTTTCCGGAATTCCGATGTGCTTTTTATTCTGAATGACTATTTAGATATCGCAAAAATCACAGATTGCGATGGGGTGCACCTGGGGCAAAATGACACATCAATAGAGGTAGCCAGAGAAATCTTAGGAGAAGACAAAATCATCGGGTTATCCTGCCATAATTTAAAACAAGCGCTCCTTGCACAGGAAAAAGGGGCAGATTACATCGGTATAGGCCCGATTTTTCCCACTCCCACAAAGCCGCAATATCAAGCAATAGGTCCCGATATAATTAAACAGGTGAAGAAGAAAATTAAAATACCGTTTTTCCCTATTGGCGGTATAACGCAATATAATATAAACCAGATATTGTCATTGGGTGCTAAACGTGCAGCTGTCTGCAGGGCTATTATAAAAGCAAAGAATATCACTCAAGCCACGGAATATTTTTCAGGTATTTTAAACTAAAATGACTCAATTAGAATGCGCCAAAAATAATCATATTACGCCCCTGATGAAAAGAATTGCCTCAGATGAAGGCGTAACCCCGAGCCGCATTATGCGCCTGATTAAAGAAGGCAGGGTAGTAATTCCGTTAAATAAGAATCACAGCATAAAAAGCCCCTGTGGAATAGGTACTGGACTTCGGACAAAAATAAATGCAAATATAGGCACCTCAACAGATAAATCAGAGATTAAAGACGAATTGAAAAAGCTGGGCGTAGCTATAAAATACGGCGCTGATACGGTTATGGATTTAAGCGTAGGCGCAAATTTAAGAAAAATCAGGAAAAGTATATTAAAGTATTCCTCTGTACCGGTAGGAACGGTGCCTATTTATGAAATAGCGGTAAATGCCCAAAATAAACATAAGGATTGCCTGAAATTCGGCATTAAAGATATTTTAGGGGCCCTCCAGATGCAGGCAGAAGAAGGAGTTGACTTTTTTACGCTGCATTGCGGAGTAACAAAGAGGAGCGTAAGCTGCCTCAAAGATAAAAAGAGGATATTGAATATTGTATCGCGGGGCGGGGCTATACTTGCCAGCTGGATGAATTCCCACAAAAAAGAAAATCCATTTTATGAATATTTTGACGAAATTTTAGATATCGCCTATAAATATGATGTAACCATAAGCCTGGGTGACGGATTAAGGCCCGGTTCAATATTTGATGCTACTGATAAGGCGCAAATAACGGAGTTGCAAATTTTAGGGGAATTGGCCGGCCGCGCAAAAAGAAGGAATGTCCAGGTAATGATTGAAGGGCCGGGCCATGTCCCTCTCAATCAGATTGAAAAAAATATTATTTTAGAAAAGAAGATCTGCCACGGAGCGCCTTTCTATGTCTTAGGGCCCCTGGTTACAGACGTCGCAGCCGGATACGACCACATCAGTGCCTCTATAGGCGGGGCATTGGCTGCGGGTTTCGGAGCTGATTTTTTGTGCTATGTAACGCCGTCAGAGCATTTAAGGCACCCCTCCATAGATGATGTCAGGGAAGGGGTTATTGCAGCTAGAATTTCCGCCCATGCAGCGGATATAGTAAAAAAAATAAAATCGGCATTGCTTTGGGATAAAAAAATGTCGCAAGCACGCCGGCTTCGTGACTGGAAAAAACAGGTAGAATTATCGATTGACCCTGATAAGGCAGGCCGTTATAGAAACTCCTCGACACCTGCGCTTTCTGACGTATGCACCATGTGCGGAAAATACTGCTCTATTAAATTGATGGAGGAAAGGGCTCTGCGAGCGTAGTTCAGTGGCAGAACACCAGCTTCCCAAGCTGGATATGGGGGTTCGATTCCCCTCGCTCGCTTGTTACAAGTGAACTATATGTTAGACCTAAAGAAAAATTATAATCGCTTAATTTTGATAGCATTATTAACTATTTGTATTTCCGGTATCTCCGGTTGCGCCACCAGCCCTTACGTTAAACCAACAGCTTTGCTTTCTGGTATGCCGGGGGTTTATCACCGAGTTGAAAAAGGCCAGACACTCTGGAAGATATCCAAGATATACGATGTTGACTTGGATGAGATAGTGCGAATCAACCGTATTTCTGATGCCTCGAGCCTGGAAATAGGGCAGTTGATATTTATTCCTAACCGCCAGAAACAACAATCCATGCTGATAAAATATACCTCAGAAGATTTTATCTGGCCGGTTTCGGGAAAAGTAATTTCTACCTTCGGGCAAACCTTCAATAACATGATTAATAAGGGTATTAATATCCAACCTTATCATAACCAGGACGTAGTCGCATCGCGTAGCGGAAAAGTTACCTTCACAGCCTCGGATTTTGGTAATTTTGGAAAGACAATAATCATTAATCACAATGACGGATTCTCCAGCATCTATGCCAGAAATTCTCAAGTTTTTGTCAAGGCAGGCGAAAATGTACAAAAGGGGACAATAATCGCTAAGGCAGGCTCGGCAGGCAGGGATAAAAATAAATACCTGCATTTTGAAATAAGAAAGGGCCGTATGCCCCAAAATCCCCTATTTTATCTACCCCGTTAGAAAAATGACAGAAGATTCTTTTTTTGACCGCAAGAGCTATCTCCAGGCGTTCTCAAAACGCATAAACGATTTAAAGGACGGTTACCGTCAGAATATCGCAGTTATCGGGGACGAGCTTGTCGGAAAGACCTCAATTTTCTTTAAGTTCCTCAATACATTCCAGGACAACCGCATTATTATTATTTACCTGGAAATCAGGCTCGAATCACTGGATTCCTTCATCAGAAGATTCATCGGCATATTGCTTTATAATTTCTTAATTAACAGCAACCTGCCTTTAAAAGAAGACCTGGATTTCTTAATTAAAAAATCAGAAAAATATATACCTAAGACAGTAGAGAAAATAAGGTTTATATTGAATGGCACGCCCCGAAAGAAAACAAATAATTCCTTTGCAGAATTACTATCCCTATGCGACCTGATTAACCAAGAGACAGGAAAATCCTGCGTGGTGATTTTCGACGAATTTCTTAACCTGGAGAGCCTGGGATTCAAAAACCTGTATCGCGAATGGTCAAAGTTGCTGATCATGCAAAAAAATACGATGTATATCATCATCAGCTCTATGAAATTTAAAACCAAGGCGATCCTGTCAGGAAACCTCTCGTTGCTATTCGGTAATTTTGAGGTCGTTACAGTAGAGCCATTTGATATAAGAAATAGCGAGCGCTATCTAGAATCCAAATTATGCAGCATCGGCTTAATCCCGGGCTTAAGGGATTTCATAGTACATTTCACGGGAGGTTATCCATTCTACCTCCAGGTTTTAACCGAGGCGCTGTTAAAATCAAACCAAAATCAACTCTCTGAAATTATCGAAAATTTACTTTTTGATAATTCAGGGGTGCTGAACCAAAAGTTCTCTAATTATATAAAGCGTTTTCTGGATTCTAGCCACTGCAAGGAATACCTGTCCATCCTCTATTTAATTTCAAGCGGCCGCAATAAAATTAAAGACATAGCGCATATTTTAGGGAAACAGAAAAAAGAACTCTGCCAACGTATAAACCATCTATTGGAACTGGACACCATAACCCGCAGCGGCGACTTCCTAAGAATCAATGACAGGGTATTTAGTTTCTGGTTAAAATTCGTATACCAGGAGAAAATGCAGTCTTTGACCTTTGATGCAAAAAATCAGAAAGAGAAATTTTGCGATATGATAGAAGATAAAATTCAAGAGTTCATTTTAAGCAGCCAAAAGCCGCTTACGGAGAGAATGCATGAACTATTAAGGCTCTTTGAAGACGAGATGGTACAAATTGAAACAAAGAAAATAAGGTTGAACCATTTTCGGGAAATAAAGCCGCTGGAATTCCGCAATATAAGCTTGAAAGACGGCTTAATAGGCCGCTCTAACGACAGCCTCTGGATTATTGCTATAAAGCGCGAAATGCTTACCGAAGAAGACATTACGGTGTTCTCAAAAGAATGCAAAAAATACCGCCATAAACTCCAAAGAAAAATTATTATCACCCTAGAAGACATAGATATGAATACCAGGTTAAGGGCGCTGGAAGAAAAAATTTGGACCTGGGATATAAATAACCTAAACCTCATCCTGGACCTTTACTCAAAACCGAGGGTAATAGTATAATGATGAAAATTGGCGTAATTTCGGATACGCATATATCGGACCGCTCCAGGGATATACCGCAAGAAATATTGGACGCATTTAAAGATGTTGATATGATTATCCATGCCGGGGACCTTGTAGAGCTTGCGGTGCTAGAAAAACTCAAAAAAGTCTGCAGCAATGTAAAGGCGGTTTGGGGAAATATGGACCCGGAAGAAGTAAAGAAGGCATTGCCTGAAAAACAAATTTTAAAAGTCGGTAGTCATAAAATTGCGGTTATGCACGGTTACGGCGCACCTAATAAGCTGATAGACTTGCTCATGTCTGTTTTTAAAAATGATTCTGTGGATTTGATTATCTTTGGACACGCTCATTACAGCGTAAATGAAAAGAGGGAAGGTATATTATTCTTCAATCCCGGCAGCGCTACCGATAAAATATTTTCCGCCTACAATTCTTTCGGCATAATTGAAATTAATGATGAGATTAAAGCGAGGATTATTAAGCTATGAATTTGAATAGGCTTTGGGCCCCATGGAGGATTAAATACTTAAAAACCAAAAGACAAAAGGGGTGCATGTTTTGCAACGCACTTAAATCCCAAAAAAGAAACTATATTATTTTGAAAACCAAATATTCCTTTTCTATGTTGAACATTTTTCCTTACAATAACGGGCATATTATGGTCGCACCGCTAAGGCATGTGCGTGAATTGTCGCTATTAAAAGACTATGAAATCCTGGATCTCTTCCAAAATTTAAACAAAATAAAAACACTGTTAGAAAAAACATTGAGGCCACATGGGTATAACATAGGGATCAATGTATCGAAAACTGCGGGCGCAGGCATTACCGGGCATATGCACATACACATAGTCCCTCGGTGGATGGGGGATACAAATTTCATGCCCGTCATACATGATACAAAAATAATTTCTCAATCATTAGGGGAACTATATAAAGAGTTAAAGAAAAATCTTAAAAAACCATGTTAACTCAAAAAGGGATTAGGGAACTGGAGGATAATTTTCTTGCAACTTATGCAATGAAAAGTTATAATAGCAAAGGTAGGGTTTATAAAGAAAGTGAGCATCCCTATAGGTCTATCTACCAGAGGGACCGCGACAGGATTATACATAGCGCAGCTTTCCGCAGGCTTGAATACAAGACACAAGTCTTTGTAAACCACGAAGGAGATTATTACAGGACGAGGCTGACCCATACGATAGAAGTAGCCCAGATTGCCAGGACCATAGCCTCTGCCCTTGGTTTAAACGTAGATTTAACCGAGGCCATTGCCTTAGCTCATGATTTAGGCCATACGCCGTTTGGGCACTCTGGAGAAGAAGCCCTGAATGAGTTGATGAAGAAATTTGGGGGGTTTAACCACAACCTTCAAGGGTTAAGGGTAGTTGATTATTTGGAAGAAAAATACCCCGATTTTCCTGGGCTTAATTTGAGCTGGGAGGTAAGGGAAGGGATAGTAAAGCATTCCTCTGCATTTGATATGGCAGTTAAAATCAAAAAGTTTAAGCCCGATGAAATGCCAACCCTGGAAACACAGGTAGTGGATATTGCCGATGAAATAGCCTATGATAACCATGACCTCGATGACGGATTGATATCCGGCTTAATAAAAGAATCCGACTTGGATAACCTTCAGATATGGAATAAGATAAATACGAATGTCGTAAAAAAATACCCTAAAATCCAGCAGGAAAAAAGAAAATACCTGGTAATAAAATCGTTGATAGACATGCAGGTCACAGATTTAATCGGGGAAACAGAAAAAAATATAAATACACTAAAAATAAGATCTCATGCTGATGTAAAAAAATTAGATAGAAAAGTGGTATCTTTTAGCAAACAGATGTTAAATTTGAGAAAGCCGCTGCGTATATTCCTTATGGATAAATTATACCATCATTACCGCGTAATAAGAATGAGCAGTAAGGCAAAGCGTTTCATTCAGGAATTATTCAACGTGTATCTTGATAAACCGGAACAATTGCCTGCGCAAACTCAAGCGAGAATACCCCTTGACGGGGTAAGGCGCGTTGTATGCGATTATATCGCAGGCATGACAGACAGGTATGCTCTCGATGAATACAAAAAATTATTTGACCCATACGAAAAAGTATAAGTCTTTAATTTCCTCTATCCACAGCCTTTTTAGGGTTCTCAATTCTACCTACGTACTAAAAGACCTTATCGGCCGCCTAAGCAGACTAATCTGTCAAATCTTCAATGTCCAATATTGCCTGGTATTGCTGCTTGACCAGACAAAAAGATATTCCATATTAAAGTGCCTGATTAGCAACAGGAAGAAATATCTTATTGATAAAAAGACAAAGATTTCCGGCAATATAGAGAAAAGAATATTAAAGACGCTCTCCACCATAAAGCATAATAACCTCTTGGCAATACCCCTTATCTGTGAGGATATAATCGGGGTAATTATCATACAACGGAACAAAAATCAGCCGCATTTTGATTCTTTCGACCAGGAGGCCTTAACGACCTTAGGTGAGCAGGCAATAATAGGGATAAAGAATTTGCAGCTTTACGAAGAGCAGCAAAAAATAGTCCTGGGAAGCATAAAATCACTGGTTACGCTATTGGACACGAGGGTCCCGCAAGAATACACCCACTCTCCGTATTTTAGCAGGCTGGTAACCGCATTAGGACAACAGATGCATCTTGATGAGAAGCAGATTCAAAGCTTAAGGTATGCCAGCCTATTGCATGATACCGGCAAAGTTGATATACCCCTGGAGATACTCACAAAAACCTCAAAATTGACAACAAGAGAATATAATATTATCAAAAGGCACCCCTTAAAGGGAGCACAGATCTTAAGGCCCTTACAGATATTAAAACCCGTTATACCGATTATAATGCACCACCATGAAAAATACAATGGCACGGGATACCCTTCAAGATTTAAAAAAGGCCAG
>JAQUAH010000118.1 GCA_028687345.1 Candidatus Omnitrophota bacterium
TGTGTAAGTATTTTCTGCAGAGTTTCCACAATCTCTTTATCATCATCAACTACCAGGACTTTATAAAGCATAATAATCTCCTTAGTTTTTTTTAAGGCCTCTTACGGTTTCTAAATTCACCGTATCCGCAATATCGCTATCCTTGGGCGTTTCTAAAATAAAGGGTATATCCTTTAACCGCGGGTGGTTTATAATCCTTCTCATCCCTTCTATGCCGATCTTTCCCTTTCCGATATGCTCGTGCCGGTCATAGCGGGAACCAAGTTTATCTCTGGCATCATTAAGATGAATAAGCTTGATTAACTCCAGGCCTACGGTTTTATCAATCTCATCCAGCGTCTGCGCAAGCCCTTCTTTTGTGGAGATATCGTATCCGGCTAAATAAGCATGCGCAGTATCAAAACAAAGGCCGAATCGCTTTTTCTGCTGCAGGCCCTGCAAAATCTCTTTCTGATGAATAAATTTATAACCGAGCCAGGAACCGCTGCCGGTAGTATTTTCTAATAAAATACCTATATTACGGATACTTTTTGTCCTTTCGGTAATTGTATTGAGGGCATCAATCAATCTCTTTATCCCTGCGGCTTCCGAGGTCTCCTTGTGGCTGCCCATATGCGTAACTATATAATCCGCACCCAGCACAGAGGCCTCTAAGATATCCTCGATATAAGCTTCTATGGATGCATCGTATAGCCTGGGGTTAGGAGAAGCCAAATTTATCAGATAAGGTATATGAATAAAGATGGGCCTTATCTTAAACTCTTGGCTTTTTAGCTTAAATTCCTCTATATCTTGAGGTTCCAGAAAATCAGCGCGCCACCTTTGAGGGTTACGCGCAAATATCTGCATGGTATTACAACCCAATTTATGCGCGCGCTCAAGGGCCTCGTAAATTTTACCTTGCGCAGAAACATGAACACCCAGAAGCATATTGTTTTAAATTATACTGCACTTAAGAGCCAGCGTCAACCCAGTTAGAAATATACCTAAATAATAACACAATTTCTAACGGGGTCAACCCTAGTAATGCGTCAGGGTACCGTTAGTCCTGGCCCTTACAAATGCCTGTTTGAATACGAATAGGCTTAGCGGAAATAAGACTATGGCGAATGCTGCCAAAATAAGGAGGTCTTTATAAATAAAGCTTAAAGGCTGGCTGTTGATTAAAACCTCCCGTATTGCTTTCAGGGAATATGTTATCGGCAGGAAATAAGAAATTATCTGCAGGCTCCTTGGTAGTAATTCGACTGGAAAATATACCCCTCCAAAAAAAGTGAAGATAAAAATCATTGCCACCCTCAAAGAGCCCCCCTTCTTCACCGCCATCAATAATGCGGCGTAGATAATTCCTAATCCGGTAAAGATTGGCATGGAGATTAAAATTGTAGCCAAAGCTAAGATATAGCCGCTTGAGGTGAAATGCGCCTTAAAAAAGACCGCACCGGTAAAGAGGTACAGCCCTACTTCTATAAATGCAAAGATTTGATTCCATAATACGGAAAAAAACAATATTTCAAATATACCGGTAGGTGTTGCCAGCATAATTTCCAGGGAGCCGTTGTAAAATTCGCCCTGCAGGGAATCGGAAAAAGAGTTTAGCCAGATGTAGAGAAACCTCGTATAGGCCAGGCCTACCAAAATAAAAGCAAAGCAATCCCCTTTGTATCTGGTTAAATAGAGGCTTTGCTGCTGATTAAATAATTTTGCCATAAAGTAAAAAAAGGCGATAACGGCGATAATATTAAATATGTGCACAATAAAAGCAGTGCGGTAATTCTTCTCGCTGATAAAGTCTCTCAAAAAGAAAGCGCCTGCCTTTCTAAAGAAAGTCATGTGTTTTTTTCTCCGATTGCCTCAAGAAAGACATCATATAAGGTGTTGTCGTTAGTGCCGGTGAGGTCTTCTAATTTAGCGCGGAGCTTTATTTCTCCTAAATGCATAATGGCGATGCTCGTGCAAAGCTCTTGCGCTTCATCAAGTTGGTGCGTAGCTATAAATACCGTCTTCTTCTGCTTCTTAACCAGAAAATCTTTGATAAATTTCCTGAAGCGGTGCGCCTCCAGCGGGTCTAATCCCTTTGTCGGCTCATCCATAAAGATAATCTGGGGGTCATTAAGCAATCCCCTGGCAATAGCCAGCCTCTGCTTCATCCCGGAAGAATACTCTTCAAACCAGATATCTCCCATATTTTTAAGGTCAACAAGCTCAAGCAACTCATCAATTTTTTTCCTGGCGAGCTTAAAGGAAATGTTGTGCAATGCAGCAAAGAAATCAAGATTTTGCCTGGCAGTTAAACGCGGATAAAAGCTTCTTTCTCCCGGATAAATTAAGCCGATGCTTCGCTTGATCTGCCCTTCTGCCTTAAGATTAAAACCATTAATCTCTGCTTCTCCTTCCGAAGGCGAAAGTAAAAGCGTGAGCATCTTGATAAGCGTAGTCTTTCCTGCGCCATTTGGCCCAAGCAACCCGAAAATTTCACCCTCTTGGACCAAAAGATTTGCCTTCTTAACTGCAAAGAATTTCTGCCTGTTAAAGAACCCTTTTTGATGGAAAAAGTATTTTGTTAGATTTTTTGCGGCTATGGCGTACATATGAAAATTCTACCACAAATTATTATGATTGGAAATCAGAAAAATTTTGTACTGGAAGGATAGTCCGGGAGATTAGATGCCGAATTACATTAATTCGGCATCCACAAAAAATTTCCTTGTCGGAAAACAACTATTTAGGCACTCCACTCGCTGTTTTGCTTGTCGCAAAACTACGTTCGTTTGAGTGCCACCAAATTTTTCCTTGTCGGAAAAATTTGGTGGAGCTGGAGGGATTTGAACCCTCGACCTATTGCATGCCATGCAAGCGCTCTCCCAGCTGAGCTACAGCCCCAAAATTTTTTTAATGTAAAAGAATTTTGGCACTTTCAACTTATCTATTGACCTTTGCTATTTTAGAATATAAAATGTTTTGCGTCAACTAAATATTGCCGGAGTGGCGGAATGGCAGACGCGGTAGCCTCAAAAGCTATTGAGGGCAACCTCATGGGGGTTCAAGTCCCTTCTCCGGCACTTTTCAATTACAAACCAGTATGCTTTATAAATGGACTCCAGAACTTGCCTATATAGTTGGATTGATTACCACCGATGGTTCACTTTCCAAAGACAAAAGACACATTGATTTCACATCTAATGACTTACAACTATTAAAAACTTTTAAAAAATGCCTTTCTTTAAGAAATAAGATCTCTAAAAAATTTAGTTCGCATAAATCGGCTAGAAAATCTTATCATTTACAATTTAGCGATGTAAAATTCTATAACTGGTTATTAACCATAGGGTTAATGCCTAATAAGACTTACCATTTAGGAAAAATAAAAATCCCCAAACTATACTTTAGGGATTTTCTACGTGGATATCTAGATGGGGATGGCTCAATATTTACTTATACAGATAAGTATATGAGTTATAAAGGAAAACATTATAAATATAACCGTATTTATACAGCACTTAATTCAGCATCGCATAAGAATTTATCTTGGATAAAGGATATACTTAGGAAAGAATTGAACATAACGGGTGCATTCAATTCTTGGTTAAAAAATGAAAAGTGCGTCCCAGCATGGACGCTTAGATTTGCAAAGAAAGAATCTTTGCAAATTCTGCCTTGGATTTATTATAGATCGAACCTTCCTTGTTTGATTCGTAAACGAAGGGTCGCAGAAAAATTTTTAACGAAGTGCCTTTAAGGGTTCAACTCCTACCCTCTCATTAAAACCACTGTAACTCTTACAATTTTAATATAACTTGGTATAATAAACATGCTAACATCCTTATTTTTTGGGAACTTTTTTACAGATACAATTGTCTAATCTAATAGAAACAGCAAAAATGGAAGATATACCTAGGGATATTATAGAGAAGGCGGCTAAGGGAGAGATGGAGGCTTTTGAGGCTATTTATAAGGCCGCCAGCGGCTTTGTCTACCGGACTGCCTTGAGAATTGTTAACAATAGTTCCGATGCCCAGGAAGTCACGCAGGATATATTTATGAAAATATATGGTAACCTGAAACATTTTGAATTCCGCTCAAATCTCAAAACATGGGTGTACCGGATAACCGTTAATACTGCTATAAATGCCTACAGGAGAAATTTGCGCGAGAAGAGCCGCAGGCAGGATTTTGATTCTGTCATTGAGACAGAAGGGCATTCTCCGGAGTTAATCCAAGCAGCAGAAAGAAGCGATGCCGAAAAGCAGATTACATCGTTATTAAATATGCTTACTCCGGAACATAAGGCAGTCATAATTTTAAGGGAAATAGAAGGCTTAAGCTATGAAGATATAGCGCAGAGTTTAAAGATAAATATAAATACAGTGCGTTCAAGATTAAAGAGGGCGCGGGAAGCGCTTTTGGAGCTCAGTAAAAAGGCGGTGAAGAATGGATTGTAGCAAAATAAAAGAATTGCTGTTAACGGATTACCTGGACAAGCAGGCAGATGTAAGGTTAAGGATACAGGTGCAGAAACACCTGGGGGCATGTGCTGAATGCAGGCGTTTTGAAGAAGAGGTCCGCATGGCCGCGGTATCGCCGTTTAAAAATGCTGCAAAACCTGAGGCGCCAGAGTCGGTCTGGATTAATATCAAAGATAATATAGCCAGGAGCGAAAGCCGCAAATTAAGTTTGCTTGATGTCATAACGGGAAAATTAAAGGTCTTTTCTTTACCCAGGCCCGCATTTGCCCTTGCCTCGACTACGCTAGTTTTCCTGATTATTTTCGCAGCGATAACCAAGCATAGCGCGGATAAGAATCAGATTAGGGAATATTTTGCGCAGCAGATTGATTTCTATGCCATGCTGAGTAACGGGGAAGATAACGGCTATCAGAATCATACGCCAGCCCCCGGAGTTTACATAGAGAAATATCTTTTCTGATAAAGGAGGGAACTTTTTTGTAAACCAGCTTGTCTAAAATAGTGAAAGGGGATGATTAGGATGAAATTGGTAAGAATACGGATGATTGTGTTAGCAGCAATAGTTACGGGGCTAGTTTTTGCCGGTGCATCTTATGCCCAACAGATTGACGAAGGACAAGACCAGCCTTACAGGGGTAAGGCAGACGAGGTGCTTAAAAAATTAAATCTCTCTGCACAGCAAGAGGTCAAAATAAAAGAATTCCAGGATATTAACCGCGGAAAAACAAAGGAATTACGCCTCAATTTAAAGGAAAAAAGAAAAGAATTGATGGAAGAGTTGGATAAACCGAATTCAGATACGGCAAGAATAAAAGTTCTGACTTCGGATTTAAAGGATATTGAAGGCAGATTAATCGAGCATAGGGTAAACGGAGTCATACAAATGAAAGAAGTCCTTGCGCCTGAACAGTACCGTACGTTTAGCGATACTTTGAAAAATATGCGTAAAGAAGATTTCGGCAGAAAAAGGAGGAGGTAAATATGAAGAAAATAAGTATGTTCTTATTAATATCTACGTTGTTGATAGGTTTTATTGCTCCTGCATTCGCCAGCGACTGGGATGTCGCCGGTAAAATATTGACCGGGATAGAAGGAGTAAGGATAATTTCCGGAGGTAGAATTGACCCTATCGGCACTATGATAGATTTTGTGCAGGGCCCGCGACGTGTCCATGAGGAACGCCATGTTTATGTATACAAAGAGCCTTGTAAGCGTGTATGGGTGCCGCACTATGTCTGGAGGAGAGAATACATCCCAGCTCATGTAGAGTATAGC
>JAQUAH010000119.1 GCA_028687345.1 Candidatus Omnitrophota bacterium
GAATTGCTATTATTTTGCCCTCTTGCCTCAAATAGCGGGCAATAAATTCTACGAGCGTAGTTTTGCCGGTTCCCCCCAAGATTATATTACCCACGCTGATAACCTTGCAATCCAGACGATAAGATTTAAAAGAAGAAAAGAAAATCAAGGCCTTCACTATCAAGCCGTAGAAAAGAGAAAGCAAGAATAAGAAAAATTTAATAAGGCAATAAGGCGCCCCCTTGTATTTATCAGTGGCCAAATTATAAAGAAAGTTCAACATATGCGCCTTAATTAAATAAATTTGAAGAACATTAATAAGCCGATGACTAAGAATAAAGATGCCCCAAAATAACGGATTAACTCCGGCTTAAGGTACTTACCCAGTACTGCTCCGATAAAAACCGAAAATACGGTAACAATTAGATAAGCGCAGACGGAGCCTAACCATACAGATAAAGGCTTGCCTGTCTTTGCTGTCATTCCTATACCTACCAATTGCGTCTTATCCGCTAATTCCGCTAAAAATACGGCTGTAAAGGTCATAAAGAATACTTTCCAGTCCATTTTCCCTCCCTTATTGGTTTTAGGTACCGAATTTGCTTTCTTAAAACTATTATGTTATCACAAATTAGCTATTGAGGCAATAGGTTTTATCAGGAACGAAAGGCCTTAAATTACAAAAGGATACGAATTTTTTTCAGGATAAAGAAGATGCCTTTACAGCTTGCAGGATTTGTCAATAACACCGGTAATTTCTTCCAGGGTATTGACTATAAGGTCAGCGCCTTTTAGATACTCCCGGGGGAGGCTTGTGGTCAAGGCAATGCAAAACATGCCGGCCCTTTTGGCTGACTTTATGCCAAACGGCGCATTCTCCACTACGATGCACTCTGCCGGCTTAACCCTAAGGCCTTTTGCAGCTTTCAAATAGGGCTCTGGATGGGGTTTTCCGTTCTTCACTTCATTTCCGCTCACTATCATATCGAATAAACTCCTCATATGCCGGGGTAGAATTCTCTTTATCTCCTGAGCCGGAGTGCCGGTAACCAGGCCTAATAAATACCCCTTTTTTCTTAAACATTGCAGGAAATCTTGCGCGCCTTTAAAAATAAAACGCTGAAAATAACGCTTAAATATTTTCTGGCGGCTGGAAAAAATTTTTTTTAGGATTTTTGCCGTGGGTTTTATCTTTGCGCGCTTCAGGAGCCGAACAAGGGTTTTTTCCCAGTTCTCCCCTTCTTTTGAATAGACATCAAAACAGCTTACCCTCACCCCCCACGGCCTTAAGGCCTCATACCAGGAAAGAAAGTGGTATGGCATCGAGTCAACGATTACTCCGTCCATATCAAAAATAATTGCCTTTGGATGCATGGTAAATGCGGGGTTAGTCCGTGGACATAAACGAAAGGTTTCTTTCAATAAATTCTAATAGCCTTTGCTGCGCAGGTTTAGCGATATTGTAAAATTCGACTCCCATACCGGGATAAATCTGGTGCTGTATCTGTTTATCCGGAAGCCACACCACCTTTGCTTCCAGTTCCAGCTCTTCCTGGTTAGGCGCAAGCTTCATTTTTAAAACTACTTCGTCTCCCAGCTTAAATCTTTCGCAGCCGTAAATATAAGCGCCAACCGCACTCAAATTTAATATCTCGACCTTAAGACACACGGCCTTCTCATATTTATCTTTCACATCTATTTTAATCTCGATAGGCAGGCGCTTGAATCTCCTGCGTAATTGCATCTTTTGTATGTCTTCTATAATTTTGTCTTCTTTAAAACTATTGACGGCTAAATCTTCGGTGGCATAAATCTCAATCGCCCTGTCAATGCCGGCTACGGAAAAAATTCCCCGCAGGTGCGCCGGGATATTCACGAATTTCATCCTTCCGCGATTATTGATTATTTCCTTATAGGCAATGACTATTACTGAAATACCCATATAATCAATAAATTCTACGTCTTCGAAGTTGCAGAGTATATCATTATACCCGTCGCGGATACACTGGCCTACAACTTCAATCAGATTGGCAGAATCTATGTCAATGCGGCCGTGCAGGTCTAGTATAATAACATTGTTCTTTTGCCTTGCCTTAATTTCCATAAAAATTGATTTCTATTTCAGGATTGCCTTTTAATGTATTATGCACAGGGCAATTTTTGATAAATTCCAGTAATGACTTTTTCCTGCGTTCATCAAGTTCAGCCCCTTTTAAATCAACGGAAACACTTATGAGCGCAAAAGCAACGGGGGCTATTTTAGAAAATTCCGCCTTTACCGTGATGGTAAAGTTAGCTAAATTTAGTTTGGCCCCTTCTGCATATTTACGTATATATACTCCGACGCAACTGCCAAGGCTAGCCAATAATGCATCCGGGGGAGAAATACCTTTGCCTTTTGTATCTATGATTAATTCGCAGCCTGCGGTTTTTGCCTTAAATGTAAAATCCTGGATATGCTTAATCTCTACGCTATACGACATGACTTACTTTCGAATATTTGCATCTAAGGCAAAGTCTTTTTTCCTGAAGCAAAGTCTACCAGCAGCTTAATGCCTGGATCGCTTTTCTTAACTTTGATTCCTGAATGATACCAGCTCTGCAGGTGCCGGCGAAAAGTCCTTACCACTACGCCGGAAATAGAAAGTTCTTCTAGATAAATGGGTAATCTGAACTTGATTTTAAGTTCGGTGTGCGGATAAATCTTATTTTCGTTGGTCATCAGCAGGAGGCCGCCCCTGGAAACATCAATAATTTCTGCAGGGCATTCTACCGGCAAGCCCCTATCCATATAAGCACAGACGCATTTTATTACCTGGCGCGGCTCCAGGCGCGGATACCTGCGCCGATTAAGGGGCCCGAATCTGCGCAGAAACCTTATGACTCTCTTCAGCATATTCTACTTCCGCCTTAGTCTTTTGTAGGTTGGCTCTCTATGGTCTGCACAAAGTCGGAGATGTTATGTTTATCGGCATCCGATATATCTAAGAAACAAATTCCTACGCGGTGGGATTTTCCTGTTAACCTGTTATAGCGCACCTCTCCTCTTAATTCCATATTGCCGTAGAAATCAGCGTGGTCTTTATCCGTCTTGATTAAAGTGAACCTGATTAAAATAGTGGTAGAAACGGGGATATCTGCTTCGGTTAAAATAGAAATACCGCCTTCGCTGATATCCAGCATAGTAGCTTTTATTTCTTTAGTCCCTTCATGAATAGTTACGTCTAGCGGCTGGTCCTTACGATAAATAACAACGAGTTTAACCTTTACTCTTTTGAATTTTCTTCTCTCTTGACCTTTATACATTTCATTCATAGGTACAGCCCTCCCGGTGAATTCATATTTTATACCTTTTTTAGGTTTTTTCAATAAGAAATTGCATTTGCCTTATCTTCAATTATTGTTTTGATTAATTCTATACTACGTCTGGTTGAGCCGATGTTCTTTTGGATTAAATCTTTGGCCTTGCGGCCTAATTCTTCGTAATACGACGCATTCTTAAAAAGTTCTCTTATCTGTTCCCTTAGCTCTTGCGGATTATTAACTAAAACAGCGGCTTTATTGCTTATAAATAATTCGGCAATATCTTTGAAATTAAACATATATGGCCCGAAAATAACTGGTTTTGCCAGTGATGCCGGCTCCAGGATATTGTGCCCGCCTTTTTTGACAAGGCTGCCTCCTACAAAGACAATTTCCGATATATTATAGAAATGTATGAGCTCACCGATAGTGTCAAGTATAAAGACGGGTTTAGGTATACAGGTAGAGCAGTTCGATACCAGGGTAGAAATCAAGACGCTTCTAAACCCGAAACTGGATACAAGGCTGGCTACCTCTTTGCTTCTTTCAGGATGGCGCGGTGCAATAAGCAATTTAAGGCCCTGGAGCTCTGCTATTAAATCTTTATATATAGATAAAATTATTTCTTCCTCTCCGGGGTGAGTAGAACCAGCTACCAGGAGTTTCTCTTGGGCACTCATGCCCAATTTTAACTTTAAATTTTGGCTATCTTTAATTTGATAATTATAATCTACATTATCAAATTTCATATTGCCGGTTATTCTGACCTTACCCTGAGTTACTCCCAGGCTCTTAAGCCTTTCAGCATCACGGTTCCCCTGTACGCAAAACAGGCTAATTTTATTCAAGACGGGTTTGAGTAAAAACCTGATACTTGAGTAACCTTTAAAAGAAGCGTCAGAAATTCTTCCGTTTACCGTGACAATAGGAATATTTTTCTTATAGAGATAAGAAATAAGATTAGGCCAGATTTCTGTCTCTGCAATAATAAACAGTGAAGGATTGATCTTATCCATTACTTTTTTTACAATGAAACTAAAATCTAAAGGAAGATAGGTAATGAAGTCTCCTTCTTTGGCGATAGACTGGACAATTTTATTACCGGTAGCAGTTACGGTTGAAAGCACAAATCTTTTATCCGGGAAAATCTTTCTCAATTCCGCTATCAGACTCCTTACTGCCACAGCTTCTCCGACGCTTACTGCATGTATCCATATCGGATTCCTTAGCTCTGTATCAGGAGGGGTTACCCCTAAGCGCATAAAAAATTTGCGATGGAATTTTCTTCTGAAGAGATATACAGGGAGATTAAAAATGGCGAAGATTAGGAATATAAAATCATAAATTATAAACATAGCCAACAGCTCAAAGAGGGTTAGGCCCGGGGGTGCGCCTTGTCATAAACGCTCTTTAACTTTTCCGTAGTCAAGTGAGTGTATATCTGGGTGGTGGAAAGATTTGCATGCCCTAAGAGTTCCTGGACTGTACGCAGGTCTGCCCCCCGGTTTAAAAGGTGCGTGGCAAAGGAATGCCTGAATGTGTGCGCTGATACGCCCTGCTTTATCCCGGCCCTTAATATATATTTTCCAACGATATTCCTTATTCCACTTACGCTAATGCGTTTACCGCTCTTGTTCAGGAATAAAGCAGTGCTTTCTCTTTTTCTTTTCTCCAAATATTTCCTGATAGCTGCAATTGCCGCATCGCCTATGGGCGCCATCCTTTCTTTTTTGCCTTTTCCCATAACTTTAGCTATGCCGCCTATAAAATCAACATCTTCAATATTTAATCCCGCTAGTTCCGAAATCCTCACTCCCGTTGAATAAAAAGTCTCTAATATCGCCCTGTCACGCAGGCCCCTTTCGTCTTTTTCATCCTTTGCAAAGGCAGACTCTATTAACTTCGCCGCCTCCTGTTCTGTCATGAATGAAGGCAGGTGTTTCTGGAGTTTTGGGCTGGAGAGCATGAGTATGGGGTTACTCTTTAATAAACCTTCGCGGATAAGGAATTTAAAAAATGAGCGTAGGCAGGAAAGCCTGCGCCCCACGGTCCTTGTCCCTAACTGCTTCTCTTTCAACAAAGCCAGATATTTCCTCAGGGTAAGATAATCGACTTTACCTAGCTCAGTGCCTGCTAAAAATTTACTAAAATCCTCTAAATCCAATTTGTAATTTAAGACGGTGTGAACAGAATAATTCTTTTCAACCTCCAGATAACGGATAAATTTTTCTATGTAGCGCTGCACTACTCTTGCCTCCCTGATTCTCTCTTAAGGTCTTCCAGCGACTCAAAATCAATTTCCCGGCCTAAATCTTTGAGCTTATGCACATCTTTCCAGGCTTTTTCATATTCATGCCTTAAATAATAAATCTCGGCCCGCTCGCTATATGCCTCTGCATACTTAGGGTC
>JAQUAH010000120.1 GCA_028687345.1 Candidatus Omnitrophota bacterium
AGACCAGGCTACACCACGACCCCAAATTCTTAGATAGGGATTATAGTCTACTTAAATTTTTCTTAATTGCAAATGTTTTTTATAATGAGCGAAGTTAAATGGGCGGTAGAGGATTCGGACCCCTGACCTTCTCTGTGTAAGAGAGACGTTCTAACCAACTGAACTAACCGCCCCAGATTATACGGCAATAATACGCAATAACATCAGGGTAAACGACATGACAAATAATGCTACTGTCTCAGTCATGCCAAGCACTACCAGATAATTTCCAAAGCCTTTTCCGGTTTCTCCCATGGCATCGCAGGCGCAAGCAGCGGCTTTGCCCTGCCAAAGTGCAGATAGCCCTATTGCAAGGCCGGCAAAAGCGCCAACGCTCCATAAATACAGTCCTTTATTGGCAATCGCTATTAACTGCCTCATCACGACCATGCCATAGATGGTCTGCGTCAGGGGCGCAGCAGTAAAAATGACGAGCATAAAAGCTGCCGGTTTATTTTGCAGAAAATTTTTCTTCCACGCTCCGATGGCTGCCATACTCGCAATTCCAGCGCCCCAGCCAGAGCCTACAGCAGCAAGCGCTAAAACTAAAATTGCTCCCAAGTCTTTAAACTGTGAAATCGTGCCACCCTCCATAATGCCATCTCCTTTTTTATTCTTTTAATGGTTTGTAGGGACTCCCGCTCCAGGATAAGCCCATATGCCCGGAAAACTCCAACAAATTAAGCCTGACTCCGTGCACTAATACTGATACCGGGCCTAAAACAATTCCCAGGGCGTTGCCAATCAGCGCGACAAATGCCGCCAGCATAATCATAAACATATTGCCTTTTCCTATCATTGCCGCCATTGCATTAAAAGCATCGGCAATCGCCACCCCTGCCATGCCAACTGCAAATAAACGAATGTAAGAGACTACGTCGGCAAAATTACTCATAAAACTTAAGGGAAGCGTCACTAACCATGCTATCCATTCTTCCAGGGACTTTAAAATATTCTTTTGCGGGTTTGTAAAAAGAATTATCAACGCTACTCCTGATATAAGAAGCCATATGCAAAATGAGGGGAATGCGTCTCCGAGAATAAGGGTCTTGGCAATAAAAAATGCAGACCAGAGAACACACATCCAGCCCAAGTCCCCCAGTGCGCTAAGTGACGGTGCTTTGAGTACCGCCCGCCAGCCATGGGCTATTGAAAGATGCAACGCGCCGAGAAAGAAACAAAATCGCTGCAATCCTGTTTCATCGGTAAGAACCGGTGCCAATGGTTTATAACCTGCCTTTAAAACCCACTCCTGGCCGAAAAAGGTCCCTGTCAATACCCCCCATATGATAGCGCAAAAACTCAAGATATAAAAAATGAAAAAATTGCCGGTATCCAGCTTCTTTTTGCGCGCCTTGCGTTGCAGTAAGAAGGTAAGCAAAATATATACAAGGCCATATCCGGCATCGCCTATCAATACCCCGAAGAATATGCTGAAAAATACGAGGAATAACAAACTGATATCTAGCTCGCGATAGCCGGGAAGTATCTCCAGGAATTTGAAAATAGGCCTGATGACTGCAATCCAGGCCGGATTCTTGATTAATACCGGCACATTATCTTCGGCAGACGGCTCTCTTACCAGAACCCCCCATTGATTTCCTCTGGCTGCTTTAAGCAGCATCCCTTCTGTTTCGACAGGGGCGAATCCACTCACATAAACAATCTCTCCTGTCTTTCCCATGCCGCCTAAGGCCTGATGGAATTCCAGCTCTTTTTGCAGTTGCTGTTTTTTTTCAAATAGCGCAGGATAAAAAGAAATTTCTTTTTTGAGCTCTGCCTTGATTAAATTTACGACTTTGTTTTCTTCCTCCAGTCGTTGCTGCATTTGATTAAGGCTTAACGCAGGCAAGGGTATCTCTTTAAAGGGTATTCCAACTTTGCCTAAAGAAGTAATCATGCAGTGTGCAACTGCGGATTTAATAAATATCTTTTCTACAGCTACTGTTTCAGGCAGGAGGGACATCTCCTTTAAGGGTATGCGGTAAAAGCCTATAAAGATATTATTTTTTTCTAATGCTTTAATCTGCAGCGGGTCAAAATCCCCCCACTGGCGCCATTCTTCAATTTTACTTTTTAGTGTTCTTGCATAATCCTCAAGATATGAGAGCCTTTTTTGCAGGTCGATGATATGCTGCGCAGTATACTTCCAATCCGCAAGTGATTCTTTTTTATCTAACGAGCCTTCCTTAAACTCCTCGTTGCCAGAAATAATCTCAAGCGCATTTGCAATCACAGAAAGGTCATTCTGCAATAGATTGATATCCTCTCCCTTTGGCGGCTGTTGATGCTCAATATGTAATAGGCCCATAGCGCGCAGGTTGCTTAACGCGCCTTCTGCATCTTTTGCCTGAAGCAATATAAAGACTTTTTTCATTGGCACAATCATACGAGCGCCTCTTCCAAAGCTACTTCTTCTATCTTTCTCTTGGCGATTTTGCTTCTGCCCACGGCATTAGCCATCTGGTCGCCGATGTAAATTTTTATCAACCTGATTGCCTCTTCTGACTCGGGAATTTTTACCTTTTCAAAAAGATTCACCCTTTGTGTGGCAATGCGCAATTCTCCCCTTAAAATTTTAACCCCCTGTTCAATAAGCCCTATCTCTTTACCTAATGTAATTAACTCTTTTAATGCCACTATAGCTGTATCCAGCCACAAAGGCGTGATGAATAAATCATACTCTAAAGATTTAAAATCTAAGCTTAAAAAAATAGGTATATCCACTCCGGCGATATTTCTTGTGCCGGTATTTACTTTTTCAACTGAAATAATTTTATTTAAATCTACGGGGCTTTGAGAAAGCAAACCTGCCCAGTTTGTGAGTTGATTCATTTTCTTTTCTCCTAGATGCCGTTTCTCTTCTAAGGAAAAGAGCTGGTGCTGGATTTCAAGTTGCAATTGCTGCTTTTTTAATTGCAGCGTAGGCAGGAAGCGCAAATACCTCTGCAGCGCATCCCTCTGCCTCTTTAATTCTCCTTTGGTAAGTTTTACCTTCATAAATATTTAAGCCTTCTTTGGCCAGAAACGCTCAATTATTGCTTTGCTTATACCTGTTTCCTCCGGAGTAAAGCATCCGGCAAGTATCTGCCATCCCAAATCCAGCGCCTTTTCTAAAGGCATATTCACCTCAAGAGACATCATCTCTTTTTCGAAAACTCTTCCATAATTAAGCAGTTTCTTGTCCCAGGCGCTCATCTGAAAGCCCATTGCCTGTTTCTCCAGGGCCTGGCGATAATTTGCAAAAAGCTGAATCATGCTATCCATAATCGTGCGATGGTCATCGCGCGTTTTTCCATTTACTTGCTGTTTTAAGCGGCTTAATGAGCCGAATGGCTCTATTACTTTATCCTTTAAATAAAACTGGCCTTCCGTAATGTAGCCGGTGTTATCCGGCACAGGATGCGTTATGTCATCTCCCGGCATAGTGGTGGCAGCCAGAATTGTAATTGAGCCTGCGGTTTCAAAATCAACTGCCTTTTCATAACGGCTGGCTAACTGGCTGTAGAGGTCTCCGGGATAACCCCGATTGGAAGGAACCTGCTCCATGGTAATTGAGATTTCCTTTAAGGCATCGCAAAAATTAGTCATATCCGTCAGCAAAACTAAAACACGTTTCTTCCTTAAGGCAAACTGCTCAGCCACTGCTAAACTAATATCAGGAACGAGTAAACATTCAACCACAGGGTCGCTGGCTGTATGGATAAAAAAGATACAGCGCGATAATGCGCCTTCATTTTCAAGGGTATCTCTAAAGAAAAGAAAATCGTCATATTTTAACCCCATTCCTCCTAGGATAATCAGGTCAACCTCAGCCTGGATAGCGATACGCGCCAAAAGTTCATTATACGGCTCACCGGGAATAGAAAAGATAGGCAATTTCTGCGATTCAACCAGCGAATTAAAAACATCTATCATCGGGATATTGGTGCGAATCATCCGACGGGGAATAATTCTTTGCACGGGGTTTACCGGAGGGCCTGCAATATCTACGACCTCCTCCTGGAGTGAAGGCCCATTATCAAGGGGGGTTCCGCTTCCGTTAAAAATCCTGCCCAACAGGGAGCTTGAGCTGGAAATACGCATGGGGTGGCCAAAAAATCTCACCCTGTCTCCGGTAGAGATTCCTTTGCTGCCGGCAAAAACCTGCAAAGAAACTTTCTTCCCATCAATTCTAATCACCTGCGCAAGTGATGTACCCCTGCCAGTTTGAACCTCGGCAATTTCATTATAACCGACGCCGTCTGCTTCAACCGTGATTACATCTCCGGAGATTCTAATGATATTGGTATAGACTTTACTCATAAATTATCCTTGCTCTTTCAGAGGATCCCCAAGTTCCCTGACTATTTCACTTTCAATGGATTTGAATTCATTGCTCTGCCATTCGCTTGAATTCCAGGTGCGCAAGAGTTGCCTTAATTTTTGAAAAAAGTGCAGGGCTTTATCTTTATCTTCAAACTTAAACTCCTGCTCAAAGATATGCTCATAGATAAAACGGAAAACATATTCCTGCCTCTGTGCCGGTGTTGCCTCATCCACTTTGTCATAGGCATTCTGCTGCAAATAAACAAAATCAAAAAATTCACCCTTTAGATAATCAATATAATCTTTAAGTGAAACTCCTTCCTCGCCGATAACCTTCATCATCTGCGCTACTGCATAGCTCTTGCGTAAAACCTCGTGCCCTCTTTTTACTATTGGCTCGTCGACGAAACTCTTGTATTTGCTCCAGCTGATTAACGGGTCAATCGCAGGGTATCTACGGTTATCAGAACGTTCGCGGGAAAGGCCGTGAAATGCACCGACAACTTTTAACGTTGCCTGGGTTACCGGCTCCTCAAAGTTTCCTCCGGCAGGGCTGACTGCTCCGCCAATGGTGACTGAGCCGATTGAGTCATCGCGCAAACGCACCACTCCTGCGCGCTCATAAAAAGAGGCAATACGTGATTCCAGGTAAGCAGGGAATGCCTCTTCTCCGGGAATCTCTTCAAGCCTTCCGGACATCTCGCGCATTGCCTGCGCCCAGCGGGAAGTAGAGTCTGCCAGCAACAAAACACTTAACCCCATCTGCCGGTAATATTCTGCAATAGTCACTGCAGTGTAAACACTTGATTCCCTGGCTGCCACAGGCATGGAACTGGTATTACAGATGATTACCGTGCGTTCCATTAAGGGCTTGTTAGTGCGAGGGTCTATAAGTTGCGGGAATGTCCTTAAGGTTTCTACTACTTCTCCTGCGCGCTCTCCGCAAGCAGCAATCACTACCACATCAGCCTCGGCATGCCTGCTGGTTAATTGCTGTAATACTGTTTTACCAGCGCCAAAAGGCCCTGGGATACAATATGTTCCGCCAACTGAAACCGGAAATAAAGAATCGATTAGGCGCATTTTTGTCACAATCGGAGTTGTTGGTTTTAATTTTTCTTCATAGGCAGAAATAGGAATCTTTACTGGCCAGGACTGCTTCAAGAAGCACTCGTGAGTTTTTCCTGCATTATCTTTTATTTCTGCAATTGACTGGTTTAAATTGTATTGGCCTTTTTCTTTAACACTTACCACCTCATATGAGCCGTGCAGGCCGAAGGGAACCAGGGCATAATGCTTAAAAATATGTTCC
>JAQUAH010000121.1 GCA_028687345.1 Candidatus Omnitrophota bacterium
GTAACCCTATTACCCTGCGCTGGTGTGGCAATATCTGCACGAACAGGTGTATCCTGTTTCGAAGCGGCTCCCAATGCAAAAACAGCGCCAATGAAAAATAAAAAAGATACTATCATAAAAATACATTTTCGCATCATCTCAACTCCTCTTCCTTTATGGATTATTTTTGATGACTTCCTTTATGGTCGCTACCGCTTCTTCGGTAGTTTTATTCCTGATATCAAAAGCGATATGCTTGGATTTATCAAAGCCAATCGCATCAAACGCGTCGCGGAACATCTTCTGTTGCATTAATGGATCGCATGCCGCAACATACAGCTTATCTATATCCTTATTATCCAGTAAAACCTTAAGATATTGGTCACCGTCATCCGCGCAAAGCTGTGGGTGCAAAGAAACAAAATCTACGATTTTCTCCCTACGGATGGCATTCAAAACCTCAAAGGTGTCCATTTTCTTAAATGACGGGCATGTTCCCTGGCAGACGCAAAGAATCAAACCTTTTTTAGCCATGCTATTTGCCTCCTTTTTTATCACCAAAAAATGTTATTGCTTTCTGATCGCATATCTTGCCGCATCCTTTGCAGAATTCTACACAGTTTTCCGGATGCACAACCTTTGGCTTACCATCAGGCCCTATTTCGTATACTCCGTGCGGGCAGAAATTATAGCATTGCATACATCCGGCGCATTTGGTGTAATCTATTATAGGATACCAATTCTTCGCCATTTATCGCTCCTTTGCCAATTCCTGCTTTGCCCTTTTTACAATAAAAAGTATATCCTGCTGGCTTAATTTAAAATCTTTGTTTTTAGCAATACCTTCTTGGGTAATATCAATATAATCGGTTACATTAAGCCCCGCGTGCTCAATCGTCTTTTTGGCGCAGGCAGCAGAACATCCATCAATAGCAACTATTCTCTTTGCTGATTTTACCGATTCAATCATTCCCGGAATATGAGCTCCTATCCCGGCAAGGCAAAACAGCGTGCCTATTCCTTCTTCTGTAAGACGCACGGCGACATCATTAGCGATCTGGCCGCAGTTTGATCCGCCTGAGCAAGGAAACACCACAATTTCATCTGCCTGACACAAACATTCTTTAGCCATATTTTCACTCCTTTACTTTGCAGAAACCCATTTCTTTATTTCATCCGGCGCAGGGATTCTTCCCGCAGCCTTCACCTCGCCGTCTATGGCAATTGCAGGCGTTATCATAAGCCCATAATCCATGATTTTCTGTATATCTTCTACTTTAACCACCTCTACTTGCACATTCAATTCCTTTACTGCGGCCTGGGCGTTTTCATAGAGTTTCTTGCATTTCGGGCAACCCATACCTAGAATTTCAATCTTCACCATGATCCTCCGTTTAATATTAAAGCGCCACTACTTTGCATCCTTTATCTTTAACGATCAAAACAGCACACGAAGCTTTCCGAGCTACCTTTTCTGCTGTAGACCCCAAGAGCGCGTGTTTTATGTCGCTTCTGCCCCGGCTTGACATGACAATTAGATCCATACATCTATTCCTGGCAAATTTTACAATCTCCACAAAAGGATGGCCTTCTTTTATCAATGCGCCGCCGTAAAGGCGCTTTGGAATATAGGACTTAAATTCTTCTAATCTTTTCTTGTTCTCAGCAACAAAGCCTTTATGGACTTCCTCGCAGACATTTTCCAGCGTCGGATGAATTTTGTGAATCTTCTCCATATGAAAAATATCTTCTTCCACATGAAGGAGAAAAATCTTTCCGCCGCAACATCCGGATAATTTTACCGCTTCAGCCAATGCCTTTCTTGAAAAATGCGAAAAATCAATAGGCACTAATATCTTCTTAAACTGCATTTGGCTCCTCCCTTCTTCCTGTTTAACACTTAAGGTTTCACAGCATAAACCTTAATACTTGCCACAGAATCCTCAACGCCCTGCAAATCGCTCTCCTTTATATCCGGATTATTGTTAACAACCTGCGCCGTAACATCATTCGCCATTGCTTCGATAGGATAATTGGATTGGCTGACAATCTTGACATCCCGAAACCCTGCCTTTTTAATAAAGCTCAAATATTCATCTTTCATAATTGCTCCGGCGAAGCAACCCACATACGCCTCCACTGAATCTTTGATGCCATCCGGCAATTCCTTAACCAACACCAAATCCGAAACCATAAGCCTACCTCCGGGCTTTAACACCCTAAAAGATTCTTTAAATACGCTTTCCTTATCCGGCGAAAGATTAATAACGCAATTGGAAATAATTACATCAATAGAACTATCTTCAACGGGAAGTTTCTCTATTTCGCCAGAACGAAATTCTACGTTATCATATCCGCCCTTTTCGGCGTTAATCCTTGCTTTCTCTAGCATTTCAGGCGTCATATCGACACCGATGACTTTGCCGGTTTTCCCGACTCTCGGAGAAGCAAGAAACGCATCAAACCCCGCACCGCTTCCCAAATCAAGCACAATATCGCCTTCTTTTAAGGATGCTATAGCAACCGGATTACCGCAACCAAGGCCGAGATTAGCTCCATCGGGAACGGTATTCATTTCTTCGTCGGTATAACCAACGGTCTTGCTGATATTTTTCGCAAGATTAGCGTTACCGCAACAAGAAGAGGTCGGACAACATGAACTTTTCTGCTGCGCAATCTTTCCGTACCCTTCTTTCACAAGTTGTTTAATATTCTTTGTGTCTTTATTCATAAAGGCTCCTTTATTTAACTATCCAACCAAAAATCATGCCGCTAATAGTAGCCATAACCACCACTAAGGTTACATAAACAACCATCTTCTTTATACCCATTATACTACGAAGAACAAGCATGCTAGGTAGGCTCAAAGCAGGCCCTGCTAAAAGAAGCGCTAATGCAGGTCCTTTACCCATTCCGGAATTCATGAGCCCTTGCAAAATAGGCACCTCGGTAAGCGTAGCAAAATACATAAAGGCTGCGACAATGGATGAAAAGAAGTTTGCCCATAATGAATTACCGCCAACAAGCGCCACCACAAAACGCGACGGGATAACCCCTTCATGGCCCACTCTTCCCAATAAGAAACCCGACACAAGCACCCCGCCCAAAAGAAGCGGGAGTATCTGAAGCGCAAAACTCCATGTCGCTCCAGTCCACTCCTTTAATTCATTCTTTTTAAACCACTTAAAGAGCATAACAACTAAACTCATAAGAGAAAGCCCAGCAATCCACCACTTATACTGATAAATTATTGACCAGATGCCATGATCACCTTCAAGCGGTTTTCCCCAATTAGCGAATACGAGGAACACAATCATCGAAGCAAAATAAAGAACCGTCTTGCCTAAGGAGCGCGTTTCTTTAACTTCTCCTATATTAAAATCGCCGCTTGCATGGCGCGCTCTTTCCTCTTTCAAGAATATGAGGTGCATTAATAAGCCGATGACCACGCTAAAAACTACGGCACCTATGGCTCTTGCCACCCCTAACTGCCAACCAAGTATACGCGCGGTAAGGATAATCGCCAGGACATTGATAGCTGGCCCTGAATATAAAAAAGCCACCGCAGGACCAAGACCTGCGCCTCTTTTATATATGCCGGAGAAAAGCGGCAATACAGTACAAGAACAAACCGCTAATATTGTTCCTGAAACCGAAGCGACACTATAGGAAAGAAACTTATTTGCCTTGGCACCGAAATATTTCATCACCGATGCCTGACTGACAAAAACTGAAATTGCGCCTGCGATAAAGAACGCCGGGACAAGGCATAGAAGCACATGCTCCCGGGCATACCATTTGACAAGTGCTAAAGCTTCGAAGATAGCGTTAGTAAACCGCAGGTTTTCAACGGGCAGATAAAAACAGCCCAAGAATATTGCTACAATAAATAATAGCTTCTTCCGCTCTTTCATTTCCTATTCCTTCCCAAGATCTTACAACAGCCTCCTTCAATACGAATAGCTTTAATATTCACCAACCCATCTGCAATCTTTCTTTGGGCAGAAGTTAAAATTCTTGAAAACGTCGGCCGGGAAATCTTTAACCTTTTCGCTGCATCTAACTGCTTTAATCCTTCAAGACATGCAAGACGAACTGCCTCAAATTCATCAAGCGTTAAGTAAATATTCTCCAATTTGCTCAGCGGCTTACATAAAGGCTTAAAGCATCTTTCCTGCGGAGCACATTTAATCCATCTTATTTTTTTAGGTCTCAAGGCAATCCTCCTTTATGAGCATTTGTTCATAAAGATTTTAACATATGCTGTCACTTTGTCAAATAAAATTTTATTTCTAAGGGTGGTTAAATTAGAGCCCTCTCTGTATACAGGTAGGATATAAATTGAAGGAAGCAAGGAACTCGGCCGCTATGCCGCAATTTTTAGGGGGGAGACTTTAATCCTCGGTTTCCCGCACGCTACGCCGAAGCAGCTTCTTTGCTCCGTGACGCCGCTTCGATTCCAGAACCTTTAATTTAGCCCGGCGGGACCTTTTTCGTTTCTGCCGGCGGATTTTCTCAATACGCTTTTGCTCTTCGGAAAGCTTTCCAAGAATCGCGCACTCAATCTTTTTAAGCAGGATCTGCCGGGCGCGATACCGATTTTGGGCTTGGGAGCGCTCCTGTTGGCATTTGACTTCAATTCCGGTAGGGAGATGACGCAGGTATACGCAGGTGGAAACTTTATTGACATTTTGCCCACCGGGTCCCTGCGCACGGATAAATCTTTCGGCAATATCCTCTTCGCGCACGCCCAAGCGTACCATAGCCTCCTGTAGCGACTTTTCCTTGTTTAGCCCGGCCATTAACTTAATCTTCCCATAACTTTAACTTCATTTTTTATAGCCGCCCGGTTTTCTGTGGCTTTTAAACCTGGATTTTTGCGCATGTCCGCTGCTTTTACTCCAAGGCTTAGCATTTCCTGCTGGTTTCGTCCAAGGTTTAATACCTCCCTCGGATTTACGCCAAGGCTTAGACTCGCCTTCGGCTTTCTTCCAGGGCCGAGCCTCTCCCTCAGCCTTCTCCCAAGGTTTATGCTCACCCGGGCTTTTCTGCCAAGGTCTTGATTTATATTTCTTCTTGCGCCACCGCATAGGATTATCTTGCCCCTTGCGCAGTGGCTTAGTATCTTCCTGTACTCCAGCTAAAACCTGCCGCTTCATATAGCTATGCGTGCGCCTGCCGCCTTTATATGTCCCTGGCTGCCCGGAAGGACCTACCCCCCTATCCTTTAAGGCGGGGTGCTTGTTAAAAACCGGACTAAACCAAGTTTTCTTCTGTTCTGCCTCTTCCCGGGGATACTGCCCGGCTTCATCCTTAAACTTCGGCTGTGTCTTCTCCCCCAACTCACTTTTTTGATGAGCTTCTGTCTTAGGGCGCGCCGGATTGACATTAAGAACCCGGCCCATGAATTCCTTGGCGTTAAGAGCGGCTATCGCAGCGAGCGCCTGCTGCTCATCAGGCATCTGGACAAAACCAAACCCTCTTGACTTTGGGGCTTTTTTCTCTTTCTCCATTACAACCACCGCAGAGCTAACAACGCCAAAACCTTCAAAGAGTTTTTTTAAATCTGCCTCGGTT
>JAQUAH010000122.1 GCA_028687345.1 Candidatus Omnitrophota bacterium
GAAATTAATGAGGCATCATCTACCGATATGAGATGGATGTTGTTTGGAACAAATAAATTCCAAATATAGGCAGCAAGTATATTGCACATCGTAAATATATTTGTAAAAATATCCCCGCCCGGATATCCTAATGGGCGCTTGCTGGGATTATTCATAATAAAAAATTCTATCCAGATATAAAAAGATAAAATAACAATATATGCGAGATAACGGCGCATAAAATTTTTAAAGATTTTGCTGTAGTCCTGGCCAAAAATAAAATAATAGTCATATAAAATTAGGATAAGAGGTAAAGTTAAAGCCATCTCTTTAGAAAATAATGCAAAAAGAAATGAAATTACCGATAAAATGTAGAGAAGCGTCCTTCTGTTTCCAATATTTCTTTCGGAGCGTATAAATAATAAAAAAGAGGACATAAAAAACATGAATGCTAATAAATCCTCTCTGAAGGAAATGACATTAACCGCTTCCGTATTTACCGGATGGAAGGAAAATAATAAGCAGGCTAACAATGCTATTCTTTTATTATCGATTAAAGCTAAGCTAATAAAATAAACCAATAATACATTAAGAATGTGTATTATTAAATTGGTAAGATGGTAGCCTAGAGGATAGAGTTTCCAAAGAGAATAATCAAGAAAATAGGAGAAGGTGACTAACGGACGGTAAGTCATTTCTCCGGAGCCTATCTCCTTCATCCCCAATAATTTTATGTCTGAAAAGAGGGTTAAATAACTTTTACTAAAAATGGCGGGAAAATTTTCCCAGGATTTAACAAAATCATTATTCACTATTACAAGATAGTCATCCCAGACAAATAAGTTCTCTAGCGAGTTAAAATACGCTAACGCTGCAAGAAAAATAATCAATATAATAAGCAGCCTCTCATTATACCTGGAAAAAATCTTATCTTTTATTATCATCGAGAAAAATGACTCTGGTAATTTTAGCTTATGTTAAGAGATCCAGTGACCAGCTTATAGACATTTTCTGGGCTTATCATCTTTAGGCAGATATTATTTGTACAGGAAGAATTTCTATGGTTAAGTATAGACAAACACGGAGAGCAGGGTAAACCAGAATAGATTATCCAGTTATTATCACCTAAGGGGCCGAAAACATGGGGGCTCTCCGGTCCAAAGATTATGAATTTCTTTATGGATGTAAGCATGGCTAAATGCGCTAAGCCGCAATCATTGGAAATTAATGCGTCGGAGAGATTGAACAGTTCCATAAGTTCTTCTAATGTTGTCTGCCCTATCAGGCTTATGCTCTTTGGCGTATTTAACGCTTTCAACAGCAATTCTCCTTTTGCAGCCACTCCTTCGGTCCCTACAATAACTATATAATTATTAACCCCATCCAAAATCCATCTGGAAAGGAGGATAAAATTCTCCAACGGCCATTCCCTTAAAGGAAGAACCCCTTCTCCGGGGCTTATTAGGAATAATTTACTGTTGCTATTAATGCCTGATTTTTCTAATTTTCTTTGCATCCTTGACTTTATTTCTGTCTTTGATTCGTATTTCTGGAATATAATTTCTTTATCGCTGATTTGCTCATCTAGGTTCGGAGTGGTCTGGCTTTCTTTTTTAATAGACTGGGCTAAAGATAAATAGGTTTTACTTATATGGTTTAAAGGATTATATTGTATTTTGTGAGTCAGAAAATCACCTCTATATAGCCCTTCATAGGTATAACGGAAAAGACCTATTTTCATATCGGCCTTGATGAAAAAGACCAGAAGGGCGCTAAAACGGGAAAAGAATTCCAGGTCGAAAACAATATCAATTTTTTTCCCTGCGTAAGCGTCCAATAATTTTTAATGTATCAAAAAGGAATATCCAAATAGAATCCTCGCGAATAACCAAAATATTTCTGGTCGGAATTATGCCTCTCAATAACTTAAATACCTCTTGATTCTTTTTAAATGTAATAAAAAATATTTCTTCTAAAGAGTATTCTTCTTTGATGCGCCTTAAAAGCGGGTAGCTCAAAATAATGGCGCCTAATTCGGACAATTTAATAAAAAGCGCTCTTTTAATCCTATCCTTTTCTTTTTTCTTAAAGGGGAACATCTTTGGAATATAATTTATCCCGCTTAAGAAAATACATAAAGGTATACCTACCCAGTAATCCAATTTTCTCATTGAGGTGATTTTCATAATATGAGACCGGCCTTTCGCAAATTTGTTATAATTATATCATAAACAATATGTTAAGAATATTAGTTTGTAGCATCGTGAGGGCATGGACTATCGCTGTTTAGATAATACGCCGGGAGGAAACTTATATCTTCTGCGGAGAGAGTGTTTTGGCTCTGTTAAAATATCCCCAATTCTCTAATTGTTTCTGGCTGTAATCATCGAATTTTAAAAACAATTCATACTTTCTTGAACCTGCCTGGGAAACCCTTTCTATTATTCCATTGCAAATCAATTCTTTTTCTATACTCCTTGTCAACAGATGGATCCCAATCTTACTGCCCATCTGCAAATACTTGTCTGTTTTACAAAGCAGGCCAAAAAAATTAATGTCTACTACCTCAGCTAAAATAAGGATATTATTTTTTATCAATTCTGCAAGGCAATCCAGACTAAATCTACGGTATCTTCTCCTTTCGATAAAAATACTCTTATCCTTAAATTCTTTGCCGTAAATCTCCTTCCATTGCTTACCATATTTCTTAATCCAGTCTACGGCGGCAGAAGCAAATCCGATTTCTCTACCTGCTTTTTGGCTTTCTATCCACTTGTGTTTTCTGATTTCATCTATGGCTCTTGGGTCTTTTAAGTATGGATATTTATCTTTCATAATACAACCTCCGTATTTAAGAGGGTAATTATAACAAAGTATTTTTATTTGTCAATATTCTAGGAATTTAGGGTGCCATTTTTGATTTGTATTAAAGAAGGTTATTTATTGATTACTTCAATAACCCTGGAGGAGGTAGCTATATTGCCTTTGTTGTCTTCGACGGTCAATGTAACAGTAAAATATCTTGAGCCGTAAGCTGTGCTCCAGTAAGTATTCGTTGGGTTTGGTTTTGTAGAGGTATCTCCATCACCAAATTCCCAGCGATATGAAATTATTTTACCTGCGGGAGATCTGGAACGCAGACCGTTAAGTTTTACCATTAAGGGAGAGCTTCCCTTAATGGGCTTAGCGATAATTATTGCCTGGCAACCACCAGATAATTCTTTGGCCTGTTCTTCCATTTCCATCCTTTTCAACCATTCATCTGCGACTCTTTCGGATTCTTCTTTCTTTTGCTGTGTGAATTCCTCCGGCGCCTGCGTTGGAAGCGCATTTTCTTCTACGGCGACCGGGGCGGCGGCTTCTTGTGATGGTAATTCAACGGCTTTTTCTTCTTTTGGCTCAGGCTTTATTCCTGCCATTGATATTTTGGCTGGCTTCTTTTCGGTTTCTACCGGACTGGTCGTTACAGGCTCTGAAGGAACTGGCTTTACGGTTTCAATTTTTTGTTCAACAGGGGGCGGCGTCTTTACGGCTGATTCTTCTGCCGGCTTAACAGATATATTTTCTTGCTTTGCAGGTTGCGATGCTTCTTTAGACAAGTCGCTTTGGATGTATTTGTTTAATTCTTCTTTTAAAGACTTTATGCGCTCCCTTTCGGCAAGGTCCTCTTTTTCTTCGCGCAGCCTCACTTTTTCCCTGTATTGAGGGTCGTGTTCATATTTATAATCTGCGACGGCAATAAATGGCAGGCGAAAAACTCCCCCTATAAACTTTAGGATCAAGACGGGATAATCCCAAAATATCTGTTTAAAGCGGTTTTCAACAGAGCCTATTTTCTTATAATAGTATTCAACACTGCTGCGGCGCCTCTTAAAACGCTCTTTGGCAATTTCTAAATCCGGAACAGAATTATCCTTACCCAGGGTATATTCTAAAACAGTATAGTTATCCCTGGAAACAACATATCCTTTATCGTAAGGGGGCTGGCCTTTTTGAAATTTATAGGTGGCGCAACCAGATAAAAATAATAATAAAAACAGCAAAACCTGTATTCTTTTCATCTGTATATTCCTCTTATGTGGCATGAATACGTCAATAATACTACCCTGCTGTGATTATGTCAACCCTTAATCAATGCCAGGGTCTCAGAACGAGTCTTCTCATTTTCTTTAAATATGCCTCTTACCGCAGAAGTTACTGTCAGGGCCCCCGGCTTCTTTACTCCGCGCATGGACATACAAAGATGCTCTGCCTCCAAGACAACCATTACGCCCAAGGGCTTGAGTTTAGACATAATAATCTCGGCAATCTGCGTAGTGAGCCTTTCTTGGACTTGGGGCCGGCGAGATAGGATATCTACGACTCTGGCTAACTTGCTTAACCCGGTGACGCGGCCATTTTTAGGGATATAGGCAATGTGTGCCTTGCCGATGAAAGGCAAGAGATGGTGTTCACAAACACTGTACAAAGGAATGCCTTTCAGGAGAATAATCTCATGGTGCTTTTGATCCAAAACAACTTCTAATTCCTCCTGCGGGTCCTGGGAAATTCCTGCGAATATCTCTTCGTACATCTGGGCAACGCGCCTGGGCGTATCCAGCAGGTCTTTTTTCTTAGGGTCTTCCCCGATTGCCTCTAAAATATCCTTAACAGCTTTTTCGATTTTTTTCTTATCCATAATCAACCTCTACTTTCCAATGCAAAATTCTGAAAAAATTTTGTCTAATAAATCTTCGGATGACCTCTTGCCGGATATCTCATCAAGATGCGAGAGGGCATCTTTAATATCCTGGGCCACGAATTCCACTGATAGTTTATTATCCAATGAATCCATTGCTTGCGCAATTAATTTTTGTGCCTCTCTAATGGCAGCAATGTGTCTTAGGTTGCTAACCAGTATCGATTCAGCAACCGGCACTTTTCCTTTATATATTAAGTCGGCTATTCCCTCTTCAAGCAAATTTATATTCCTATTCTTTTTCGCCGATATTTCAACTACAGGGTTAAATTTCTTAAATATTATATTTCTTTCTATCTTTTGTTTCAAATCAACCTTATTTATGACCGCGATCACAGTCTTTTTCTTTAATTTTGCGATGAGCAATTCATCTTCACCGCTTAATCTCCTGCTGCCATCAAATAAGAGGATTATCAAATCAGCTAAATCAATGAATTTCTTTGAACGTTGAACCGCTTTTTTTTCTACCAAATCTCTGGGTTCCAATATTCCGGCAGTATCTACAATCCTAATGGGAATTCCTTTTATATCAATGACTTCTTCAATGGTATCGCGGGTAGTGCCGGCAACAGCGGTTACAATTGAACGCTCCTGCTTAAGAAGCGCATTTAAAGTAGAAGATTTTCCCGCATTTGGCTTACCGCAAATAACGACATGTATACCTTCGCGAATTATCCTGCCGCGCACTGCATTCTCTAAAATATTTTTTAATATATTATTTATTTGGATTAAGTTCTCTGTAATTTGTTTTAGATTAACAGTGCTTATTTCTTCTTCGGGAAAATCTATATTTGCCTCTAATATAGATAG
>JAQUAH010000123.1 GCA_028687345.1 Candidatus Omnitrophota bacterium
TACGGCCTATTCAATGCGATGTTTCGGTATTGCCGCGTACGCACGGTTCAAGTCTTTTTACCCGCGGCCAGACACAGAGCCTGGCAGTAACAACGCTTGGCACCGGAGAAGATGAGCAAATGATTGAAGCATTGGAAGGCGAAAAATACAAATCCTTTATGTTGCATTATAGTTTTCCGCCTTTCAGCGTAGGCGAAACAGCACCCGTAAGGGGGCCTGGTCGTCGCGAGATCGGACATGGCGCCCTGGCAGAGCGGGCGCTTCTGGCCGTCATGCCGGCAAAGGAAAAATTTCCTTACACCATAAGGGTTGTCTCTGAAATCTTAGAATCCAACGGTTCTTCAAGCATGGCTACGGTTTGCGCGGCAACATTATCATTAATGGATGCAGGCGTGCCGATAAAAGATGCAGTAGGAGGCGTTGCCTTAGGATTAATTAAGGAAGAAAACAGGGCTGTTATATTGACCGATATCACAGGTCTTGAAGACCACTTTGGCGATATGGATTTTAAAGTCGCAGGGACAAAATCAGGCGTCACCGCAGTGCAATTGGATTTAAAAATAGATGGAATAGATTTAGCTTTATTAAATTCCTGTATTCTGCAGGCAAGGGAAGGCAGGCTTTTTGTATTGGATAAAATGAATCAAGCGTTAAACCAGCCCCGCGAGAAACTGTCTTCGTATGCACCGCGTATAGATATAATCAAGATTAATCCGGAAAAAATCGGAGAGCTTATCGGGCCGGGAGGAAAGACGGTAAAGAAGATCATTGCCCAAACCGGTGCCTCTATCGATATCCAGGAAGACGGCAGCGTATTGGTAGCTTCCACTGATGCTGGTAAGTCAGAAGAAGCGATAAAGATGATAAAGGCAATAGCCGAAGACATAGAAGTAGGCAGGATATATTTAGGTAAAGTAAAACGCATTACGAATTTCGGCGCCTTTTGCGAGATTGCCCCGGGTAAAGACGGTCTGGTGCATGTATCAGAGCTGGCAGACCACTTTGTGAAAAATGTAGAAGAAATTGTTAAGGTCGGAGACGAAATCAAGGTTAAGGTTATAGGCATTGATGAATTAGGCAGGATTAACTTAAGCAGGAAACAAGTCCCGCAGGATTGAAGAAAATTATTAACGGTGAGAGAAAGAAGATTAAATGAGGTTAAAGGTGTCATTTTAGTATCAATAGGGCTGATGGTCTTGGCTAGCCTGCTTAGGTTTGACCGCCTTGATTTAGCCTTTTATACCTCTCACCCTAATTTCCCGCCCAAGAACCTCCTGGGTATATTTGGCGCGTATTTAGGCGGGATAATTGTATTTTTATTCGGCAGGCCAACCAGTTTTATCCTACCTCTGTTTATCCTCTTATTGGGAGTAAAATTTTTTAGACAACAGGTACCTTATTTAAGCATACCGAGGGCCTTGGGGCTGTTGATTTTATTATTATCCGTAAGCTCTCTGGCGGGCATGTTTAATTCCGGGAATAATTATATCAAGTTTTATTATGCGGGATTTTTAGGCACTATTACGTCTAATTTTATTACTGCCTATTTTAGCCGGATAGGCGGATTTATTATTTTTATTACCTTTATTATTTTGTCGCTTGCATTGGTTACCGAAGTTTTGATATCCTCTTTATTCATAAATGTCTTAAACAAAACAAAATTTATACTAGCGTCCGTATTTACTTTAAGGAAAAAAGAAAGAGCCCTGACAGTTAAACCTAAGCCTGCCTCTTTGGATAAAATTGAAAAACCCAAGATTGCTATGCCGGATATTCCTGCACCTAAACCCAAGATTCAAATAAAGACAAGGCAGCCCGAATCCACAGAAGCCAAAATTAAATCTCAAGATTTAAAAATAGGCGATTATCGCCTTCCTTCCCTGGATTTATTAGATGCTCCTCCGCCGCTTGAAGCCAGGCAAATAAAAGAAGATTTGGAGTCAAAGGCAAGAATCTTAGAAGATACGCTGGAAGATTTTGGCATCTCGGCGAAGGTTACGGATATCGAGCAAGGCCCGGTAATTACCCGTTACGAACTTGAGCCTGCCCCGGGAGTAAAATTGAACCGCATAGTGGCATTGAATGATGACATTGCGTTGTCAATGAAGGCGCAGTCCGTCAGGATTATTGCGCCTATACCTGGCAAGGGCAAGGTTGGCGTAGAGGTACCCAATATGCAGAGCAGTTTTGTGTACCTGAAGGAGGTATTTGCATCTGAAAATTTCCAAAAGGCAAAGTCGAAATTGACCCTTGCCCTCGGTAAAGATATTGCCGGTGTCCCCATAATTGCAGACCTGGATGACATGCCGCACCTTTTAATCGCAGGCACCACCGGCTCCGGCAAGACGGTTTGTGTTAATTCCTTAATACTGTCATTGCTTTATAAAAGTACCCCGGCTGATTTGAAATTTTTGATGGTTGACCCGAAAATGGTAGAGCTTATGCCGTTTAATGGCCTGCCCAATCTTTTATGTCCTGTGGTCACCAATGCCAAGAAGGCTTCGGTTGCGCTCAATTGGGTAGTAAGCGAGATGGAGGAACGCTATAAGCTTTTGGCAAAGGTAGCTGCCAGGAACATCGAGGCTTATAATGATAAGCAAGAACGGCTTCCCTATATTGTTGTAATCATTGATGAATTTGCCGATCTGATGACCGTGGCTGCAGACCAGATTGAGAATGCCGTTACACGCCTGGCGCAGCTGTCCCGCGCAGTTGGCATACACCTTATATTAGCTACACAGAGGCCTTCGGTAGATGTGATTACAGGGGTAATCAAGGCAAATTTGCCAGCGCGCATATCTTTTAAGGTAGCCTCTAAAGTGGATTCGCGTACTGTTTTGGATATGAACGGCGCAGATAAGCTTTTAGGCAAAGGAGACATGCTTTTTATGCGGCCGGGAGAATCAAAATTAATCCGCATCCAGGGAACACTGATTACGGATAAAGAGATTGAACGGGTGGTAACATTTATCAAATCCCAGGCCGAGCCTGTTTATGATGAGGAAATTCTGAAAGAGCAGGAAAAGAGTCTCTTGGTTAACGGAGAAAAAGACGAAATCTATGAGCAGGCGGTGAGGGTGATTATGGAGAGTAACCAGGCATCGGTTTCTATCCTGCAGAGGAGGTTACGCTTAGGCTATACGCGGGCTGCGCGTATTATTGACACTATGGAACAGGAAGGGCTCCTCGGGCCTTTTGAGGGAAGCAAGCCTCGCAGGATATTAGTGAATAGAGAAGACTGGCTGGAAAAAGACCTGGCGCAAAGAGAAGAGCAGGGAAAATAGGATTATTCGTTAATAGATATGGATAATACAGCAGAGAGATTAAAAAAGATACGTTTGGAAAAAGGCATCAGCCTTGAAGAGGCGCATAAGAAAACAAAGATACACTTAAACATCTTAAAGGCCCTTGAAGGAGAGGGATTAACGGATCTGAGCCCTGTCTATTTAAGGGGATTTTTGAAAATTTACTGCAAATTCTTAGGCGTAGATCCTAAAGACTGTATTCCGGATTATAAAGAAATACAAACTAAGCCTATATTTGCGCAAGAATCACAAAAATCACCAAAGACACCAGATTTTTTTGAAACTGTCAAAATAAAATTTAATTCCTTGCGTCCAAATAAAAAAATAAGACGAATTTTGGTCTTTTCTATAGTAGTCTTTCTCTTCGCAGTCGGACTATTTAATTTAGGCAAGGTTATTTCTTCAAAGCGAAAGAGTAATTTAAGCAAGGACCGTTCATCAGCGCCAAAGCAGGTTGCAGTTAAATCCAGGAAAGAGCAAAAGCCTGCCAAGACAGTTACGGCACCCGTTGCACCTAAGCCTCAAAGGCAGAATTTATCCGGAATAAAATTAGTCATTAGGGCGCGTGAAAATTGCTGGGTTTCCCTTAAAACCGATGGCAAAATGGTTTTTCACAGGGTGCTTGAAAAGGGAAGGTTTGAGAGTTGGCAGGCAAAGGAAAAAATAGAATTCTCCCTGGGTGATGCAGGGGCAGTGGAATTAGAGGTAAACAGCCAGCCATTTTCAAAGTTAGGCAGGAAAGGCCAATCCTTAAATAATATTTTGATTACCAAGGAAGGGTTAAGTATCGGGAGATGAAAACAAAAATCGGCATATTAAGCATGGGTTGCCCCCGGAATTTAGTTGATTCCGAAAGTATCCTCGGCAGGCTCAATCTCAAAGGTTACCAAATTGTAGACATGCACCGGGCAGATGTAGCAGTTGTGAATACCTGTGCTTTTATAGATGAAGCAAAGAGAGAGTCAATTGATACGATAATGGATTTAGTCGAATTAAAGAGGCAAAAAAAGCTAAGGAAGATAATAGTTTACGGCTGCCTGCCGCAGCGCTATAAGGATAATTTAAGAAAGAATTTGCCTGAAATTGATGCCTTTGTCGGAAGGGTTTCTTTAAACCATAATTCGCAAAATTATTCCCTAAGCCCAAAGCATTATGCTTATTTAAAAATCTGTGAAGGGTGTATAAATAATTGCAGTTTTTGCGTTATACCTAAAATAAAAGGGAAGTTTGCGAGCCTGGATATAGAAACCGTCCTTAAAAAGTTGCGCCAGTTTAATAAAGACAGGGTGTCAGAAGTAAATATTATCGGCCAGGATATCAGCGGGTACGGTTTGGACCTGTATGGAGAATTAGAATTACCCCGTCTTTTAAAAAAGATTATAAAGGAAGCCAGGGATATCGGATGGATAAGGCTTCTTTATTTATACCCTTCCCGTATTAGCGATGAATTATTATGGTTAATCAGGGATGAGCCGAAAATTTGCAAATACATAGACCTGCCTGTTCAGCATATCAATGAGCGCATATTGAAATTGATGCATAGGGATACTTCAAAAGGCGATTGCCTCAGGCTGATAGATAAAATCAGAAAAACAATCCCGGGCGTTGCTTTACGGACATCAATCATAGCGGGGTTTCCTACCGAGACAGACAGGGAATTTAAAGAATTACTCAGGTTTTTAGAAGACGCCAGATTTGAAAGGCTGGGCGCATTTATTTATTCCCGGGAGGAAGGTACGCCTGCTTACAATTTTAAAAATCAAATTCCCAGAAGAATCGGGTTAGAGCGCTTTAATGCGATTATGTCGCTGCAACAGAAGATTTCAGCAGGTATAAATAAAAAATTTTTAGGCAGCATCCTGGATGTATTAATCGATGAAAAACAGGGAGGCAGCACTTATTTAGGCAGGACTCAATATGATGCCCCAGAGGTAGACGGGATGGTTTATGTGAATTCAAAAAGAAAGCTTAAGCCAGGTGATTTTGTGAAGGTGAAAATCCATGATACCCTGGAATATGATTTAACAGGGGAGGTTATATTATGAACATTGCAAACCGACTGACAGTGTTACGAATTCTACTTACTTTTGTATTTATGTTTTTCTTATTTGTCCAGGGCCTATGGGCAAAGGTTATTGCTCTTACCATCTTTATATTTGCTGCGCTTTCTGATTTTCTAGACGGAAGGATTGCGCAAAAGAAGAATAT
>JAQUAH010000124.1 GCA_028687345.1 Candidatus Omnitrophota bacterium
CAGCCTGTCTTTTGATGCCAACTCTTGTTTGATAAGGTCGCAGAATATGCATCTTTCATGATAATCGTAATAAGCCCGCGCGCCTGCTAATTCTTCTTTAACGCGCTTAAGGTTAACCGGCATGGCAATTAACTGCGACCTAGAATGTTTAATCCTTCCCGCCCCCGCCGTCCATCCATAATTTTTAAATATTAAAACATACTTAAAGCGGTGGTCTTTTTCTAAATCATTAAGCCTGTCTATATAACAAGTGATAACCTTCGATATCTGATCTTCGTTTAAATCCGCCATATTTGCGATATGTTGATTTGTTTCGATGACAATCTCGTGGGCCCCGATACCGTTCATCAGATCGTATAAACCCTTGCCCCTGCGCTCCAGTTCTCCTTCTATTCTTAAAAAGGGAGCGATACTCGGCACAACTCTTAACTCCCAACCAGGAGTGTTGGAAACGGTATTCCTATGCCTTACAGCGTAAATCTCAGGCGGAGTCGCCTGTTCGCTACCTTCGCAGAACGGGCATTCTTTCTCTGCGTTATCCTGCTGTTGTCCGCTGAATTGGTCGGGCCTTTTTGCGCGGTCAGTAGCGATAATTACCCATCTACCTATAATCGGATCTTTTCTTAATTCTGGCATATTCGTAAATTATATCAGAAGTTTATTTCTTATGCAAATATTTTTTATTTTAGTATCTGGCCAGCCTCAATCTTATGCCCTAAGATAAACTCACTGCTCTCCATCTTTCTCCTGCCTTCTAACTGTAATTCCTGGATGATTAAACTATCTTTTCCTGTAGCTACGATTATGCCGTCTTTATTAACTTGCGTGACGCTTCCAGGTGAAGACTGAGGTGTGACGGGTGGGGGTTGAAAAACTTTTGCTTTATATATCTTTAATATTTTGCCTTTATAATGCGTGCAAGCGCCCGGCCAATTTAAACACCCCCTAATGAGATTGGAAATATCCCGAGCTGATTTATGCCAATAAATCAAGCCATCTTCTTTTTTTAACTTGGGGGCAAATGTGGCTTTTTTTTCATCCTGTTGCGTCAAGGTGTAATTATTATTTTCTATTGCAGCAAGCGCCTGGAGCAATAAGTCTTTGGCTATCCTGGATAATTTTTCTTCCAAACTCAAGGCATCATCATCTTCTTTAATCTCTACAGTTTTGTGCCCAATTATCGGCCCTGCATCCATTTTTTCAGTCATTTTGATAATTGTTACGCCGGTGTTTTTTTCTCCGTTAATAATTGCCCAGTTTATCGGAGCTGCCCCCTTTAGCTTCGGCAGGTTAGAGGCATGGGCATTGATAGCGAATATTCCCGGTATGCTTAAAACCTTGGAAGATAATATCTGTCCGTAGGCAATCACTACAAATAAATCCGGCTTTAAATCTTTGAGGAATTCTACCGCCTCTTCAGTATTAATGCGCTGCGGCTGATAAATTCGTAAGCCTTTTTTTATAGCCAATGCCTTAACAAAAGTAGCCTCTACATGCAAACCCCTGCCCTTTTGTTTATCAGGCTGGGTAACTACGCAAGAAACGCTGTGTTTTGTAGTTAGTAATCCTTCCAGGGAAGGAACAGCAAATTCAGAACTGCCGAAAAATACTATATTCATATTTTTTATACGGGGTCCACATCCACTGTTACTATTAAACCGGAGTGGCTAAACCCTTTTAGCTGCGGCTTCAAGAATTCATTCATCTTTTTTACATTTTTTGCAGTGATTAATATTTGCCAATAAAAATTACCCCGTAGTTTAGACGGCTGGCCAGGGTTGACAGAAACAATCTCAATCTCTTTATTTCTATTGGCTTCTTTCAGTTTTTCAAACAAAATATGGCTTGCAAGCCTGGCTTTTTCCTCTTTTTTTGAACGTAATTTAACCAGGGCCATATGCCGCAAAGGCGGAAAGTTTAGCTGCTTTCTTTGTTTTAATTCTTCGTCGTAGAAACTATTAATATCATTGTTCAATATCGCCTCGAAACAATGATGCCTGGGCAGCCTCGTCTGAATTACCATTTTATCTTTAGTTATGCCTAATAAGCCGACGAGCAAGGAAAATGCCTTTTCGCTGGAACGCAAGTCAATACGGTTAAGAGAATTGTCTATGGCTATCACTCCTACAAGGTCAAAATTAATCCCGCCTGCCTGCTGCCCGCCTGCCGGACGGGCAGGGTCAGGCAGGGATGCATGTTTGATTATTGCACTGGTAGATACAAATATATCGCCGTTATTAATGTCTGTATATTCCGGCTTGTCTAATCGCTTGATTCTGGCCTGCACGAATATCCTGGATAATTCGCTCTCCAATTTTTGCGTGCCTGCTCCGGCAAGCTTAATATAACCAGAATTACAGCTTGGGCAGATTTTAGGCAATTCCATTTTAAAGCTACAGTAATGACAAGTCAATATGCTTTCTTCAAAATCATATACTAAATTGATATTGCAACGCTGGCACTTTAAGGCCAACCCGCAATTATGGCAATAAGAAAATGTGGCGAAACCCTTGCGGTTCAAAAACAGAAGCGCCTTGCCTCCTGTATTAAGGGTAGAAAGAATTGCGTCAAGTAAGTATTTGGAAAAAAAATGTTCTTTCTTCTTGAAACCGCCCTCTGTTTTCATATCGATAATTTTTATTTCAGGGCGCCGCTTGCCATCAACCCTGGGCGTACTCAAAGGGCTGATTTTATTTTTCTTTACGAGATAAAAACTTTCTAAGGAAGGCGAACTGCTGCTTAAAATAAGCCTGGCGGCTTCTCTTTTTATGCGCATAAACGCGACTTGCCTTGCGTGATAATGCGGCACCTGGTCCTGTTTATCAACTGTATCTTGCTCCTCATCAATGATAATTAACCCCAGATTCCTAAGGGGTGCACATATAACTGAGCGCGTGCCAATCACTCAGCTGATTTGTCCGCTCTTTAGCTTTAGCCACTCCTGTAATCCTTTAGGCTGTTTTCTATAAAGAATCCCGATGGGAAAATTAAACCTTGAAGCTATTAGTTCTTTGGCGGCTAAACTAGAGTTTATATCTGCAAATAATATAATTGCGGATTGATTATTTTCATGAACTTCTTTGATTTGCTCAAAGTATACATCCCACCTCTCTTGTCCCTGCGGGTCGTGCATAAGAAAGGCCTTGGCTTTTTTCCCAGCCTTTATACTTGGAGGACCCTGCATAAATGCAACAGGCCTGCCTTTTCTTATCTCCTGCGGCAGCATGGTTTCTATTGCCTCACCCCAGGAACAGGCGTAATAATCAGATATATCTTTAGCCAGGGAGAGTAGATTCTTGTCCAACAGCGGATAATTATCAATTACTTCCAATATTTTTTTTAAATTTTTAATTTCGCTTCTTTGGGAGAGGGCTACTACATATCCGACAATCTTACGCGTACCAAAACTCACCCAAACTCGCAAACCCGCCTTTATCCTGTCCTCTAAATTTAACGGGACGATGTAATCAAAAGGGCCCTCAACCGGCAGCCCGAGGACTACCTTGGCATACAACATTGCATATCTCCTTCGTAGCATAAGGTTTCTTTACCCTTCTAATATTCGCAATCACGATATCTAGTCTATCCCGGTGGTCTCTGAAATCTAACACTGCATTTTTTATCTCCCCGATGCTGCAGTAGCTTATTCCAACCCCGTATTTTTTCAGTACTTCTAAATTCCCTGTCTCCTGCCCGGGTATGGCGGATATAAATATAGGAGGTAAATCCATATTCAAGATTTCCGAAATCGAAACCCCGCCGGGCTTTGTGATAATCATATCGCAAACAGCCATCAATTCCTCTACATTATCTATGAAGCCGAATATTTTGACGTTCGGCAGATTTTCCTGCTTTAGCCTCGTATATAATTTTTTATTTGACGCGCAGATAACCAGAACCTGAATATCTTTGTATAGTGCATGCACTATTTCCTCAAGCGGACCCACTCCGAAAGACCCGGTCATAACCAATACACTGAATTTATCTTTATTTATGCCGAGCTTCTCGCAGAGGATTTTTTTATCATATTCTTTTGAGAACTTTGTATCTACCGGTATGCCGAATGCCTCTATGCTGCCAGCCTCTATCCCCTCCAGCAAAAGTTCTTCTTTGGTAAATTCAGAGGCTACTATGTATTTATCAGTTGCCTTGCAGATCCAAAATGGATGCACGGAGAAATCGGTAATTACCGTAAACAATCTGGATTTTATTTTTTGCTTACCCTTTAAAAAAGCAACTAATTCCGAAGCTAAAAAATGGGTAGAAATAATCACATCTGCATTCTCTTCAACCAGGTATCTGGAAAAACCCCTCATATTTATAATGTTAAAACAGGAGGCTATTCTTCTGGTTAAAGGGCGCAAGGGCTTGGTGTAAGTAATCCAAAATGCTAAGCGCCATAGAAGAGGGAAGTATCTAACCAGTATTGAATAGCTAAGGATGTAGGAATTCCGGAATAAACTGCCTGACTTCTGGAGGGCATCGACTAATTCAACTTCCAGGGCCGGGCATTTTTCTTTTATGTAATTGTATAGTGCTTGCGCTGCTCTAAAATGCCCTGCGCCGGCACAGACATAGGTAATAATTATTTTCACTGGTTCGTCCTTATTTATTTTTAGAGAGAATTAATTCTGCTGCTTCTAATAGGTTGCGGCACGTAAAATCTGGAAGGTATTGCCAGCTGCTTTTATTTTCTGGCTTTTCTTTGCCTGAAAATACAAGGATTGTCCTAAGGCCTGCTGCCTTACCTGTTTCTACATCCCTGATGGTATCTCCTACAAAAAAGCTCTTTGAAAATTCTATTGCCTCTCCCTGTTTTTCTGCTGCTGCCTGGACCTGCTTTATTAATCCCGTGCCTGGTTTACGGCAGGAACAATTATCTTGCGGCAGATGTATACAATAAAATACTCCCGAGATATGAATATCCTCTTTTTCAAGTTCATTTAGCATGTTTTCTGTAATTAAATCCAGCTCTTTTTTAGAATAAACCCCCTTAGAAACGCCAGCCTGGTTTGAGATAATAAAAACTTTATACCCATTCTCATTGAATTTCTTGAGGGCATTTTTTGTATCAGGCAAAAAATGGAATTCTTCCCAGGACTTTACATACTCGGTATCTCCGGGATATTTATTAATTACTCCGTCACGATCAAGAAAAATAGCTTTCATTATCCTTTATCCACTCCGTGAGCTTCTTTATGCCTTCTTTAACCGGGGTCTTTATCTTCCAATTAAGCATATTTTCTAATTTAGAGGTGTCAGAGACATATACTTTTTGGTCAGAGGGCCGCCAATCGGAAAATTTAACCTTCGGGTTTTTGCCTGTAAGCGCCTTTAATTCTTCCAAGAATTCAAGCAGAGAAATAGTATTGTCCGGTCCGCCTCCGATATTAAAAAGTCCGCTCTTTAAGTCAGAGTTGATAAACCGGTTAAAGGCATCAACCAGGTCATCGGCATAAAGCATATCGCGCACCTGCT
>JAQUAH010000125.1 GCA_028687345.1 Candidatus Omnitrophota bacterium
GAGCATTTTTCTTCCTACTACTATACCCAATGAAAAGATTAGGATCGTGGCTAACATTATATACAATACATCCCCTTTCAGGATTTCAAAAGAGGATATCTTGCCTATCAACAAATAAACAAAGACCAGAAACGGTATTATGCCGGTAAGGCAGAGTGAGTTATAAAAATCGCGCCTTTCCCTTGCGATAAGATCTTTAACTTCCATATATGCCTCCCTCCTATTTCACTTGAATTATAGAATTAACCTTTTGGTTCCAGAGAATTTTATCCTCAATAACAAAAAGAAGGCAATTAATGCCTGTACGGTAAACGGTGAATAGAAATGCAACTGATACGCAAGTGTTTTGCCCATGGCTGACTTTATGGTGAGGATGTTTAAAAGATAAGAAAAAAATAATAATATTGAAGTAAAGCTGTCTTTAAATTTAACTATGGTTAAATAATATATAAGCATAAAATAAGCCATGCTTAAAAGAATGAAATTGTGCACCCAGGCATTTAGGTTAAACAGGGCCACGCAAATGAATAACAATGCGTAATCTATATTATATAAGGATTTGGGATTATTTGAATAGTTTTTTTTACGATCATAGAGTATTAATGAATACATTAAAGCTGCAAAGAGAACGAATATAAGGTTTATATAAGCGCCTTTTAGATTTAAAGACTGAAAGGGCATGACAGGGGCATGGAAATAAAGTATGCAGTTGGTAAAGATTCTATGGAAAAAGCTAAGTAACGATTGATTTTTCGGGTCTAATATGGTCATCTGGTCAAATATGGTGCTCTGTGTCAGAAATGGCACAAGACTCTTAAGGTATTGGAGGTTAGTTTTGAAACCCAAAATCAAAGATGGCAATGCAAGATAAATCAGGATAAAGATTATAGTGGCCAAGGCTAATTTAAACCTTCTTTTAAAAATAAAATAAGGGATAAAAATTAATGGCGTGTATTTTATCATAACGGAAAAAGCGAATATGGCGCTGCCCAGCACGCTTCTATTTTTGGAGATATAATACAGCCCGATAAGCATGCTGGATATCATCAAGATATTGGATTGTCCGGTATCGAAATTATGCAAAATAAACCTCATTACCCCTGCAATTGTCAAGGCATAAATAAACAGCCCCTTTTTGTAGCCAAGCCTTCCCGGGATAACCAATTTTTTTATGCACAGAAGCGATATAATTAACAGAGAAAAATTCAGGATAAACCAGATGCTATCTGCAGTTCCTTCATTGAACAGTGCAAAACCAGACATAATTACTGCAAAGATAGGCGCATATCTAAATTCAGCCGCTTCCTTATCTCTTAAGACGTAGATATTTTCCTGGTTTAATGCCCTTTTGCCGGCCAGGTAAAAACAATGGAAGTCAGAGTATTTTCTTTTTGGAGCCCTTAATTTATGGCTAGAAAATAAGCCTAGAAATGCCGTGGCTATAAAGATACCGAGTAATAACCTGCGTTTATTTTTGAGGAGAAGCATATTTTCTCTGTGTTTTCATTATAAGAATTATTGTCAAGGTAACAACATAAGCCAATAGACCTAAGCAGAAGGCAATTATAAGGTAGCCGGTTATTATTGGCAAGATAATTTTTAAGATTGAAACCTTAAACAGGTCAAGCCACCTGAACCCTGCCAGAAAATTTATCCAGTTCTGATAGGTAACTTGCCAATCTGTACCAAGTGCCAGAGAGCCTGTCTTAAGTGCCAGGAAAAAAGTAAGAAAACTTATCCAGGTGTTAGTAAGCAAGCTTCCTAAAAGTGCGCTTGCCCGGTTTGAGCGCAGGATTAAAGCCAGGGTTATGGCAATCAAAGGACCCATTCCCGGCATAATCCCGGAGAATACGCCTAAACCTAACCCGAGCGCTATTTTTTGAGGGGTATCGTTTATCCTGAAGATTTTTATATAAATCAGCTTAAGAAACCGAACGAACTTTTTTTTCTTCTTCATCTTTTAAGACGCGCTTTAAAATCTTTCCGGTTGAGTTTTTTGGCAGAGATGCCCTGAATTCGATATATTTGGGTATTTTGTATGATGCTAACCTTTCTCTCAGATATTGAATAACCTCATGTTCCCGGATAGTTTCATTATCCTTCAGGACTACGAACCCCTTAGGCACCTCTCCTTTGTGCGTATCTGCTATCCCGATAACTGCTGCCTCTTTGATTTTGGGGTTTTGGTAGAGCACCTCTTCTATCTCGCGTGGGTAAACATTCAACCCCCTTACATTGACCATCTCCTTTTTTCTGCCTACAATGTATACGTAGCCATCAGAATCCTGCTTTGCCATATCCCCGGTATAGAGCCAGCCGTCTTTCAATACCTCCTGGCTTTCTTGCGCGTGTTTATAATAACCTTGCATTATATTGGGGCCTTTTACTAACAGCTCTCCGATTTCTTCGGGCTTGAGGTCATTTCCTTTATCATCAATAATCTTCAATTCTATATTTTTAGATAACGTTATCCCTATGGAACCCGGTTTTCTTACGCCCTTCAAAGGGTTTAAAGTTACCACGGGAGAGGCCTCAGTCAAGCCGTAACCCTCCAGCAGCGGTATGCGGAATCTCTTTTCAAAGCCCGTAAATGTCTCAACAGGTAAAGCAGCTGCTCCGGATATGCATATTTTTAACGGGTTGAAAAGCCTGATCAGCGGGCTATTAAGCATCTTCGGCAATTTTATTTCTGTCAGAATATTATAAATTGATGGTATGCCCACAAATATATTTACGCGGTTTTTTCTTATGGCCCGGATAATACGCTTAAAAGGCCTGATTGATTTCATGATTACTATTTTAGCGCCGGCCAGCAAGGGCATGTTCATGCATACAGTTGCAGCAAAGGAATGGAATAGCGGCAGTAGGCAGATAAAAGCATCCTTAAAATCTGCCTTGATGGCTGCTGTAGAATCCATGGCGTTGGAAATAAGGTTATAATGCGAAAGCATCGCTCCCTTGGGGAACCCGGTTGTGCCGGAGGTATATAGAATTACAGCGAGGGTATCGGGGTCGCTTGAGGATTTATTAAGGATTGCAGTATCGGCTTTTTTAATTTTATCAAAATCGATAATCTCATCTTTTGTTTTTGTGGTGGTGATGATGGTTTTCAGGCTATCTACCCGCAGTCTTAGTTCTTGTGCCAAGTCTAGGTATATCCTGGAAGTAATGATGGCAACTGCCTGGCAATCCTGTAAAATGAATTTTGCCTCCTCCATTTTAAACATATAATTAATCGGGACGACAACAGCTCCAGCCTTAAGAATCGCATAATAACTGATTACGAATTCAGGGCAATTATCCAGGAATAGAGCTATCCTGTCTTGTTTTTTTATGCCAAGCTGTATCAGGCCGGCTGCAATATGCCCGGTTAAATCATTAAGTGTTTTATAGGTTATTGACTTTCGGCCAAAGACAAGCGCTGTACGGTTTGGATGCTGTTCGGCGCTTGTAGTGAGTAACTCTCCTAAATTTTTAGGTATCATTGCTGTTTTTTTAACGCAGGTTTAATATGCACCCCTGCAAATCTTTCCAGGCCCCCTGATTCCTGTATCCAGCCGTTATATAAGCCGCATTTTTGCATGCTTTTCTTTGCGTCTTCATATTCCCGGATTGTTATGCGCCGCGATATTTCCTTAAATTCCGATGCCTTGTAATAGGGAATATACTGGCTCATTAAGCTTATATAAGAATCCACCGAAATATCCCCAGCGATAAATTCCATAATTTTATCGGTCCCTGATATTCCATTGGGCAGGACCAGGTGCCTTATCACCAGGCCTCTTTTTATTATACCTTCTTCATCAAATTCGGCAACTCCAACTTGCCTGTGCATTTCTTTAACCGCATCCTGGTTGTATTTGGGGTAATCAGGGGCATTGGAATATTTCAGAGACATATCGCTTGTACCGTAGCGCATATCCGCAAGGTATACATCCACTATGCCTTCCAGTAATTTTATCATTTCAGGCAGTTCGTAACCCCCCGTATTATATACGATAGGCAAATTTAACCCTTTAGAGACAGCGATCTTAAGGCTTTTTAGGATTTGCGGCATCACATGGGTGGGCGTAACTAAATTTATATTATGAGACCCCATCTTTTGTAATTCTAGCATCATTTGGGCTAGCTCTTCAAAACCCACCTCCCTGCCGTTTCCCGTTTGACTGAATTCGTAATTCTGGCAGTATGCGCAATTCATATTACAGTAAGAAAAAAATATCGTTCCTGAGCCACGGCTGCCTGATATGGGTGGCTCTTCGCCGTGATGCTGCAGGAAGCTGCATACCTTTGGCTTAAGCCTGGTTTTGCAGAACCCTAATTCAATCTCCAGGCGGTTAATCTTGCACTTACGCGGGCATATGGAGCAAGATTTGAGCCTCAGAAAACCCTCTTCTATGGCTTTATCTAATTTCCTTTTATTATAGGATTCTAAATACGAGGGGTACATATTTTACTTTTTTTCTTTCTTTAATTGCATACTGTAAATCTCCCTGAGCCGGTTAAATATTCCAATGTAACCGCTAGTTCTATAATCAGGATATGTCCATTCCCAGGGCCTGAAAGAGCCCTTTTCATAAAAAAGAGTCACCTCAGCATAAATGCCGCCGTTTATGTAAATACGATGTTTATAATCTTTGGTTGAGGCAAGAACAAGTTTTGCCAGGTCAAGATACCCCGGATCAACATTAATCAGGCGCCTTGGTACCTTAGACAATCTTTTCTCAATTTTATTAGTAGCGATTTTTATTTTGGCGAGGTCTTGCGGCAAAATCAATTTCGTGAAACTCACGAATTTTCTTTTTAGGTCTATTCCAAATTCGTCTTTGTAATAATCCGTATGGCAAAATGGCAAGTCTTGGCTTTCAAAATCTATTCTGCCAAAGCGTTTTTCAAGCAGGATTTTAGCTTTCTTAAGTAACGCCTCTTCTTTAAAGATAAAACCAATAATCAGCTTGGCGGGACCGGGTATTTTTATTCTGCCCATGCAGGAAAAATCATCTCTTTCTAAGGGGGCTTTAGGATTTTTTAGGCAAGAATTGGTTGATGTACTCGGATATTTTTTTTCTTTGGAGATTGTTTATTTCATTAAAGAATATAGCGATATTAAAGCCTCCGCTACTCTCATCTACCGTTCTGACTATTACCCCTTTGCATTCGACATCGTATTTTTTATCGCCGCTTACGATAGGCAGGGTTAATTTAACATTTACCTTGGTAAACGGGGGCACGTACTTATTTATCAGGCAATAGGCGCCTACGCAGCTTACATTTTGAGTAGAGGTAATGAAATCATATCCGTTAGCAGCCACCTTGATATGGAGCGATTGGTCTAAGCGCGGGTATTTTCTTCTTTCCGATTCTTTGATTTTCACTTTTTCTCCTCCTTAGATTTTTTTAAATAATTACGCCAGCACTTTTTATTACAATAAAATTGCCCATCGCGGTAATATCTTTTTAATTTTT
>JAQUAH010000126.1 GCA_028687345.1 Candidatus Omnitrophota bacterium
GGTGGTATATTTGGAGAGAAATCTCTCTATCCAGACTACCATCCTAGTTACAACAAAATTAAAGTAACCATAACAATTATTACCGTGAGGCATATGTATCAGTTTTCGGTTCCCGGCTAAATGAGCGGCTAATCTTCCTAACGCACCTGCCTTGGCAGTGTGCGTGTGCACTATATCAAACTTCTCTTTTATTAAAATAAGGTACAGATTAAATAAAGCGAGAAAATCGAACAACGGGCTTATCTCTCTTTTTAACCAGGGCACCACGATAACATTATCTTTGAATTTCTTAAGAAAACTTTTTGTCTTGTCAGCAGGATGAAGGGTTTTTCCGATAATAAGTTTTATTTCGTATTTATCTGCGGGCAAAGACTCGCAGAGTATCCTGATTATATCCGCAGAGCCGCCCCAATCCAGCCGCGTGATAATCTGTGCAATTTTTATCTTTTGCATATCAATATCTATACAACTCCGTGCATCTGGCGCATACGGGGAAAAGGTTTTTTTCCTTTAACAGGCGCCTGAAATTTGTGGCTGAATCATTATTCCATAATTCGCTAAAATTTTTCTCCTTAATGTTGCCGTAGGTATAGCTGAAATTTAAACAGGGGCATACTCTTCCGTCCGGAAATATGTAAGCCACAATCCAGGGGCTGATGCACCTTGGAGGGTATTGCGAGGGTAAATAGGCCGGATTATTATAATAATCCTTGAGTCCCTTTAGGGAAAAATTAGGATAGAAATCAACGCTGAAACGGTATCTGGCCGATAAAATCTCTTTCATTTTCTTATACAGCAATTCTGTATCTATCTGGGGCTCAAACACAAACCCCTCCCAGTTCAAGGATGAATTCTTTAATATTTCGTCGTATTCTTTTTGTTCTTCCAATAGTTTGCTGCTCAAGAAAATAAGATTATGAAAAGTTAAGGAATTGGCACCGGCTTCATTTGCCACGTCTATTAATTGCTCTAAATGTTTATAATTATATTTTGTAATTGTACACTGTAAATTTATAAACGGCATTTTTTTATTTGTTATGGACTTAAAATAATTTATTTTTTTTAAACCCTTCATTATCTTGGCGAATAATCCCGGCATGCCGCGTATAGAATCGTGAAGCTGAGCTCCTCCGTCTAAAGAAAGATTTAATTCATCCAGCCCAGCGGCCACAATACCTTCGGCTGATTCCTCAAGCAGCGACCCGTTGGTAATCATCAGGCAATGTATGCCTTTTCCTTTTATATACTTTATTAAATCTATGCAGCCGGGATGCAATAATGGCTCACCCCCAAAAAGAGTTATGCTTGGCTTAAAATGAGATATTTGATCGATTATACCTTTAAGCTCATCTAGAGACAATTCCGAACGGATATATTCCGTACTTTGTTTCTTAGTGACGCCGGATTCGCCCCACTGCCCGCACATCTTGCAACAGAGATTGCAGCGATGCGTAAGAAACAGCGTTACTGATTCAGGCAGGCTGCTTCTGCCATTCATTAGAAAATAGTAAATATACGCCTTAAGGCGCTTTTGAAAGACCCTAAAAGAATATACAGGCTGTTTCAGGGCCTTATAAAAAAACCTTCTTAAGTTTCTCCAGGGAATCATGTTTCCTTAATAACCTCGATTATTCTTTCTAAATCACTTATTCCTACCGACGGGTGCACCGGCAAAGTCAAGAGCCGCTGTGCAAAATAATTTGCATTGGGAAAATCTTCTTTTGCGTACCCCAGGTCAAACATCTGATGAAGCGACCTTAAATACATCCGCGAACTTTCTATGCCCTTCATCCAAAGCCTTCTTTCTGTTTTTTCTACTTTTTGCGGGTCTTCAAATAAAATCGGTAAGCGCGGGAAGACAAAATAGCTGGATTCGGGGATAGTCGGCACGATAACTCCCTTTTCCTTCTTTAATTCATTTATTAAAAGCAAGCCGTTTTGGCATCTTCTGGAAAAAATCTCTTCCTGCCTTCGCATAAGTTCCAGGCCCAATACCGCCTCCAAATTACACATTTTTTTAACCGCGAAATCCCTTGGGGGAACGGTATCTTTAAAGCGGGAGGCAAAAGGAAAAGCCAGCCCGTATATTAAAGGATTGGCTGCCGAAGAAAATGCAAAAATTTTAGCCGAGAGCGATAATTCAAATAGCAAATTCTCTTCTTCTATGCCCTTCCATTCTTTTTCAATTCCTTCTGCTATTTCTGCGTTGCCGGTTACTATGCATCCTCCGGCATAAATGTTTAAATTCTTTCCGCGGCCAAAACTAAAGAAGCTGACGTCAGAGAAACTCCCTAAGCGTTTTCCATTGATTTCGCTTCCCATGCTTTGCGCACAGTCTTCAATCAAAAATATATCTTTAGACAATCTTTCTCTTAAAGTTTCAATACCCCTTATGCCTATGCCGAACATATGCACAGCAACTACTGCCAGCGTATCTGGGGACACTGCATTTAATAAAGAATCTGCAGTTGTATTAAAATCCGACGGAGAAACATCGCATAAAACCGGTTTAAGGCCAGCCTTGATTACGGCTGTAACCAGGCTTCCTGCTGTATAGGCAGGCAGAATCACTTCCTTACCTTTAGATTTTTCCTTCAGGGCCTTAAGGATGGCATAAAAGGAGCTGATCCCGGAATTGGCAAGATAAATATATTTTGACTCTGTAAATTTGGATAAGGAAAGCCTAAGCTCTTCATTCGCTAACCTGCTGCACATAGGCTTCAGGGCATATAATAACTTTCCAAAACTGATAGACGAACTGATAATGGGTAATTTCCTTAACATTGCCTTCTTACCTCAAGCACGATTACCGCAGCAAAGTTTTTTAGAGGAGAACCGATAAATTTCTTTTCTACTATTTCCAATCCCAAATCTTTTAAAAGTGATTGGATTTGTCCCGGGCTATATGTTTTTAAAGGCAGGTCCTTAACTGTGCTGTCATAGAATCTTGCAAGACTATATTTAAATAGGAGCAGGGGGTTATTGCGATTGCGAAAATCGAAAATTATCCTTCCTGTCTTTTTACAGACACGTTTCAATTCTTGGAGGGTCTGTTTAACCAGAGCAAAAGACCGGAGATTAAAAAACACATTTATGCAGACTATCGTATCAAAATATTCATCTTCAAAGTTTAACTTGCTTGAATCCTCCAGAGTAAGATTTATGTTTTGGAAATCTTTTTCCTTGCACTTACGTTTTGCCTCCTCTATCCGCAAGGCATTATTATCAATGCCCCAAATCTCTAAAACCGGATTCTGTGCTTTCAGTTGAACCAAAAACAACCCTTCTCCGCAACCAACATCAAGGACCCTGCCTTTGGTGTCCCGGCAAAGAGAAAGAGCCTCCTGCCTAACCTTTTCCTGCCAATGCCCTGCAGAATACTGACCTCTCTGCTCGGTTTTAGAAGTTAGACGGTGAAACCAATAATAAATTTTATTAATCATTATTTATTTTATGTCTGCCTCCCCGGCAGGCAGGCTATATCTTTTTAGTAAACCTAAAACTGCCTTAACTGTTTCATCAGGAGAAATTGCCTTTAAACACTTCATTGACCAACAGGTCTTTTTATTACAGGGGGCGCATTCTGTCTCCTTATATAGCAGGACTACTCTTTCAGATATATTCCTGGGGTCAAAACGGCTAAGATAGCCCGGGCCAAAGATTGCCACCAAGGGGGTCTTTAAAATCGCTGCGATATGCATTGGTCCGGTATCATTTGAGATAAAACAATTGCATCTTTTTATTAATGCACCAAGTTCTTTAATGGATAGTTGGCCGGTAACGTCTATTATATTCGTATCGTTATTTAATAACTCTATAATTCTTTTTGCCAAACTACTTTCGTTTCCTGTCCCTGTGAGTATAAATTTGCATCTGGTCTCTTTAGAAATATGGGCTATTGCGTTGGAAAAATTCTCTACCGGCCATCTGCGGGATGGCGTACCGCCGGGATTAACCCCTATCAATATGTCGCTTTCATTTATTGATTCTCTCTTTAAGATAGATGAAATCTTTTCTTCGTCGCTTTTGTCAATATTAAAGGCTAAATTCCTGTTGAATTCCTGCGCCCCCAGCGCCCTCACTGTATCTATATCATATTCCATCTCATATTTATCGCCCTTATCGGTCTCAGGAATCTTTATATCAAAAAAACGCCCTCTTCCCTCGGTATCGCGGCCTGCTTTTACTTCTGGATTAATTATTCCTAATAAAATGTTTATCTTTAAAGCGCTGATTTTAGATACAAGCGTGCGCATATTAATTGCTAAATCAAATTCTTTTTTTCTTAAAACCAATAATGTCTTTAAATCTCCCCAGAGAGCATCTAATCCAAAACAGGGCTTAAAAATATAAGTTTGGTCCACATAAGACAGTTCTCTGGCAAGCTCGGCTGCGCGCGGGATTACAAGAAGGGTTATTCTTGCCTGGGAATAATTATTTTTTAATGCGCATAAAGCGGGCGTAGATAATAACAAATCTCCGATTCCGCCAAGATTGATAACGAGGATATTTTTAAAATACTTTGGCTGCATCTTGTCTCTTTTTAATCCTATCTAACTGGACTTCAACCGCCCCTAAAACATCCTCAGCGGTAATCAAATCCAGACAGGTGTGCTTGCCGCAGATTGCGCGGTTACAGGGCCGGCAGGCCAATTCTTTCTTTAAAACAATGTGATTATCTCCTTGCGGCCACCAAAGAACCGGGTCCGTAGGGCCCATCGTAGAGATAGTGGGTACGTTTAAAGCACAGGCAATATGCAGTATCCCAGAATTGTTACAGATTAAAAGATTACACTCATTCAATACTGAGATGATTTGTCTTAAACTTAGCTCGCATAGTATAAAGACCTTATCTGTATTTATTTTTTGCTTTAGTTCTTTTAATAATCCTTCTTCGCTTTTATCGCCTAAAAGAACAATATTTATTCCGAATTTCTCTATAATTTTCTTTCCTACGCCTGCAAAGCCATCTACCGACCAGCGCTGACTTGGATAAAAACCTCCGGGGTGTATTGCAACTTTCAAATCCTGGCGGCTTATCCTTAGCGAAGAAAGGAAGCCTTTTGCCCAGTCCATCTCTTTATCAAGAAGATATAATTGAGGAGGGTAATCTTTTGTATCTATCCCCAAACAGCTCAATAATCTTAAGGTATGCTGGCTCATGGTGTAATTTCCTGACATATCGGGTCCGCGAACGTTAAAGAAAACCTGCCTGCCCCAAATTTCAAAACCCAGCCTGTATCTTATCCCGCTTAGATATGCCAATAATGCCGAACCTAACTCATATGTATGAAAAAGGTCTATGCCTAAGTCTATTCTTCGGGGCTTGAGTTCTTTCAGAAACCAGCGCCTGCCTCTGTAAACCAGAATCTCATCAATATGCGGGTCATTTTCTATTAACTCTTTATTCCTTTCTGAAGCAAGAACGGTTATAA
>JAQUAH010000127.1 GCA_028687345.1 Candidatus Omnitrophota bacterium
TCCGATTAGTTCTACATAGGCAGCCAAATAAGCCCAGAATATTGCCGGTTTAAATCCCATTGCGAATAACGCCTCTGAAAATCCGTTTATGCCTGGGCCGCCAAATAACCCAAATGCCTTCTGGAGTCCATGCCCCACAAACACTATACCTAAACATATCCTTAAGATTAAACCTGCCCAATCCTTCATATTGCATCTCCTTTTTTCTATTTTAGGTTTTTAATATGCCGAATTTATTTCTGACACCGTATGAGCGGTAAAAACACATTATATAATGAAACACTGTGGGTGCATACCCCTTTAAGTTCAAGCCTATTATTTTGCCGCAGGACTTGTTATTGGCCATTGGGATAATATAACCAAAATCAATCGGCTTATAGCTATGCAACTGGCGGACTTTTATGCTATTTATGATATTACCTGCAGCGCAATTACCCTGGGCTATAGCAAATTGCACAGCCATTCGTAAGTATGAATTCTTATAGGAAAAATAAGCTGCATCGCCAACCACAAAACAATTCTCATCCAACCTTAAATAATCGTCAACCTTAATTCTTCCCTGAGGATTCTTCTCAACATTTAAATCTTGGATAAAATCAGCTGTCTTTACCCCTGCTGCCCAAACTACCATAGCTTGGTTAAAAATCCTTTTTCCGGAAACGCTTATATTACCCTCTTCTATGTGTTCAATAGTACTATTTGTAAGGATATCTATATTTAATCTTTTTAAATTCCCCAAGACATAATCTTTCATCCATAGCGGCAGAGGTCCTAAAATTGACTCTTGCCGCTCAACAATAACAATCTTGCCTGGTTTTTTATTCCTCTCTAAGAATAACCTTAAATTAGTTGCCAGCTCTATGCCTGTGTATCCGGCGCCGCCAATTATAAAATTATTGAAAGCCTCTTCCCTTAATGCGCGTATTATTTTCCTGCCGTCATTTATATCATCCAATTTATAGGCATATTTCTTTATGTTATCATTACCGTAAAAATTAGTTTCGCTGCCGCTTGCTATGATAAGATAATCATAAATTAATTTCCCTGCTCTTGTAGATACTTCTCTCTTTTGCGGGGAAATAGAAATGACTTCTTCATTTATAAACCCGAATCCCAAGTGCCTGCTCGCATTTTTGAGCTCATAGGCCAGACACTGCGGCCTTATCCCCCTGCCGACAACATCAGGCAAAAGAGGAAGAAAATCATTCTCTTCTTTTTTATCTATAAGGTTAACGTCTAAACCCAATCCGGACTTACAAAGACGCCCTGCAGCGGATAAGCCGGCAAACCCTCCTCCGATAATTAAAATTTTCTTCATAAAATTACGGCTAAAATCAGGATTAAACTTGCTATTGTATGTGCAGCAATAGTCAACCGGGATGATGTTATCAGCTGTTTCTTATCATCAGGAAATGCCCTTAAGATTTCTGCTGCCTTGACTGCCATAAGTGCGCCTATGGCAGAAAGCAGCGCTAGAGGATGCAAATATCTCAAAAGAATACTTATTATTATAGTAAAAAATGCAAAGAATATAAGTAAATAATAGAGCAAAAATGCCTGCTTTTCGCCTACGAAACTCACCCAGTTAATTTTTCTTACTTTTCTGTCATCTTTAAAATCAGGGACTTCATTGGCAAAGAGAATAGCGGTCGTAAGAAACCCCAGGGGCAGCGAAAGGATAAAGCTCTTGAAATCAGGAAAAATCCCGGTTTGGATAAAATACCCTCCCATCACCGGCACCGGTCCAAAGAGTAAAAGAATTACCATTTCTCCCTTACGGCGATAAGAAAACTGAAACGGCCTTGCAGAATATGACCAGGCAAGAAAAAGTATCGGAAGATAAACAACGGAAACAAAAAGGCTCTTTAAATTTAAGGCAAGCAGCAGAATGCAAAAAAATGATATTATGAGAAAAAGGACAGAGGCTTTAAGATAAAAACCTTCCGATAAGACCTTTTCCTGAATGAGTTTTGAGCCGCCGAAAAATTTATAGAAATTCTTATCCTGCCAATCTGCGCCGCTCTTTGAATCTGCATAATCATTGATAAGATTAGCGCTCAAATGTGTAGCTATTACCGCACCTAACCCCAGGGAAAAACCTAAAAAGTTAAAATCTTCTCTCTTGATTAACGAACCGAATATAAACGGCAGGGCGCTGGCAGAAATAAACGGTAACCGTAACGCTCTGATAATATTTCTAATCATTTATAATTTGTTTGCATTAAGAATACCTATATGTTAACATAACTTCTATGATTTTGAAAATAAAAAATAGGGTAGAGTCGGAAATCTCCAGTTATATACGCGATATAGACAAGCTTTATTCCTTAAAATCCATATCCCCTGTATTATTCAATAATATAAAAGAATTCGTTTCAAGGAAAGGCAAAAGAATCAGGCCGATTCTCTTCATAATCGGGTATCTTGGCTTTGCCAGGAAATCTGTGCCTGGATTATACAGGAGCGCTGTTTCCCTGGAACTCCTTCATGATTTCATGCTTGTGCATGACGATATAATAGATAAATCGCAAACCCGACGGGGAAAACCTTCTATGCACGCAAAATTAAACAGATACCTGAAGGGCTATAAGAACCTTAAGTTTAACGGCCAAGACCTGACTATTGTCATAGGTGACGTGATGTATGCTATGGCAATCCACGCCTTTTTAGCAGTGGATGAAGACAAACAACGCAAAGAAATGGCCTTGAAAAGACTGATGGAGGCTGCTTTTTATACCGGAGGCGGAGAATTCATTGAACTCCTCTGCGGCGCAAAGAATATAGACGAAATCACCAAAGAAGATATATATAAAATATATGACCTCAAAACCGCTAATTATACCTTTGCCTCTCCGTTAACCATAGGCGCGATATTAGCAGGGGCCGGGAAACTTGAGGTAAATAAACTTTTTAAATACGGGACATATTTAGGCAGGGCCTTCCAGATAAAAGATGATGTTTTAGGGATATTTGGCAAGGAAGCAAAAACAGGCAAATCCACTCTTACTGATTTAAGGGAAGCAAAAAAAACAATCCTTATCTGGTATGCTTATAATCACTCGAATAGCAAAAATAAATCTTTAATCAAAAAAATATTAAAGAAAAAGAATGTTGATAAAACCGATTTATCAAAAATGCGCAGGATTATTATTGAAACTAACACCCTGGATTATGTCAAGAAAGAAATCTTAAGGTTTACAAAGAAGGCAGGCGGCCTTCAGGCGTCTTTCAGAATGCATCCAAAGCATAAGGAATTGCTGTCTGAATATTCAAATCAAATCTTGAGTTTATAGGTGGCTTTTTTATCGCGGGCCTGCGACACAGATAAATTTACATTTCCCGTTATTTATGTCATTGGCTAATTCATTTCCGGAATCGATTTCCAACGCCCTATTTAAATACTCTTTATATTTTTTCTCATCCCCTTTAACCTTATAAACTTGCCCCAGCCTCACATAGGAATCTGCAAATAAAGGGTCCAGCTCAATTGCCTTTTTTAGGAACTCGGCAGCCTTCTCTAAATCCCCTCCTGCTATGCCAGGCGCCAAAAGATAGAAACTCCCCAGGCCAAACATTACTGCCGCAGAATCCGGTTTTAACCTTTGAGCCTTTCTTATATTAGATAATACTGCCGTCCCGTTAATTAATTTTGAAATCGGCCCGCCGTAGTGCGCAATCATGCCTTTGTTTGCGCCAATTATTAAATATGCCCGCATATAATTACTTAAATCGACTCTTTCCCTGCCCTTACCTATTACCTTGAGCGCCGTCCTCAGGGAATCCTCAAACTTAAACTGACTATATTTGATATAAGCAAAGGTTATATAGGCGGGGACAAATTCGGGGCTTGAATTTATTACTTCGTTGATTAAATCTTCGCTTTTCCCTACATCATGCTTTCTGCGCAATAGCTCTGCCAATCCCCATTTTGCCTCAGGCGTGTCGGGCTGCAAGTTGAGGATTTTCTTAAAAGCCTCTTGCGCCTCCATGTCTTTGTGCAAATTCAAGTATACCAGGCCTAATTTATACAGGCTGTCGATAGAATCCGGATTGTTCTGGAGATGCCCTAAAATATCCGGGGCATCTGTTTTATCAGCTTCCTCATGAAGCCTCTTCCATTCCAGGGCATGGCAATATGTCGGCTGGCAAAAGAAAAAGATTATAGTTAATAATAAAGAAATAGTTCTCATAATTGCTAACCACATTGTATTGCTTAACTCAATATTTTTCAAGTTAATTAGGGACGGTTCTTGATTTCTTAGGGACGGTTCTGATAAATAATAGTAGCCTTCAGAACCGTCCCTGTCTTTTTTCAGAACCGTCCCCAGAACAAGTCCAGAACCGTCCCTTAATTGATTTACAATTGAGTGGTTGTGTTGTAGAATGAAGCTATGAAAAATATAAAAATTAACCTCGCAAAATCCGCCGGTTTCTGCTTCGGGGTCAAACGCGCGCTCAATATCGCCTTTGAAACCGCAGCTGTTGACAAAAATGTTTACATGCTGGGGGATATCGTCCACAATGAAGAGGTGGTAAGGCAAATAAAAGAAGCGGGGGTAAAAAAAATCAAGAGGCTTTCCGCCGTGAAAGATAAGATTCTTTTAATCCGTGCGCATGGCGCATGCATGGATACCATTAAGAGGGCCTCTAAATTAGGGTATAGAATTGTAGACGCCACCTGCCCCATGGTCAAGGAAATCCACAAAATAGCCCGGGATATGGAATGCAAAGGCTACAAGGTGATTATTATCGGCGATAAAAAACATGACGAGGTTCATGGGATTATCGGGCAGCTTAAAAATAAAGTAATAGTGATTGATACCGCGCAAAAAATACCTTTGAATAAAATAAAGGCAATTAAAAAGGCTGGTATTATTGTGCAATCCACGCAAAATCTGGAAAAGGTTACAAAAATTATAAATTCCATCAAACCATACTTTAAAGAGTTTAAATTTTTTAATACCATATGCGTACCCACCAGGCTTAAACAAGCCGAGATAAAGAAAATGCCGCAAGAAAATGATGTGATGATTATTATCGGCTCAAAAACCAGCGCTAATACAAAAAGACTTTATGAAATATCCAGGGATTCCAACAGAAGGACTTACTGGGTAAATTCAAAAAAAGAGATTAAGCCGGGATGGTTTAAAGGCGCAAAAAGCGTGGGGGTCAGTGCGGGTGCTTCAACACCCGATTCAACTACCCGGGATATTGTTGAACATATAAAGCAAATATCCGAATCACTATATTTTCATTGACAGAAACTTCTGGGGAATTAAAATAAAAGAGACAGGAAAATAAAACTATGAGAATTCAGGCGAAATTAATAACTTTGATTGTTTCTTTGGCCGTTTTATTCTTCGCGATCCTCTCCTTGTATCAGTTTATGAAAAAAAGAACGGTGGTTGAAATATTCAAAAAT
>JAQUAH010000128.1 GCA_028687345.1 Candidatus Omnitrophota bacterium
AATGTTGCCGTGATGCTATTCTTATGCGGCCTATTCATTAAGTCCGGGGCAGTGCCTTTTCACGGTTGGGTGCCGGATGCCTATTCTGAAGCCCAGGCAGCAGTATCGGTGCTTTTAGCCGGCATCATTACTAAGGTAGCCGGGGTGTATGTATTGCTTCGCCTTTTTGGCACCGTATTTGTAGTAAGCGCAAATTTACAAAATGTAACTATGTTTGTAGGCGCAGCTTCTATCGTATTGGCCGCGCTGGCAGCTTTCAGGCAGGGCGATATGAAACGTATGCTTGCCTATTCCAGCATCAGCCAGGTAGGATATATTATTCTTGCCTTAGGCTGCGGCACGCCCTTGGCATATCTAGGCGCGGTATGGCATTTTTTTAATCACGCGATTTTTAAGTCGCTGCTTTTTGTCAATAGCGCGTCCTTGCAGAAAAAATTCGGCTCTACTGATATGACTATAATCACCGGCATGGGCAGTCAGTTGCCGGTGACCAGCGCCACTTCGTTAGTAGGCCTGCTTTCTACCGCCGGGATTCCGCCGCTCTCCGGATTTTGGAGTAAGCTGCTGATTATTATCGCTCTTTTTAGTGCGGGAAAAATTGCGTACGCAGCAGTGGCTCTGTTAACCGGGGTTTTGACTCTGGCATATTTCCTTTTCTTAGAGCGCAACGTTTTCTTTATGCGCACAGATATAACTTTGGAGAGTAAGGGAGGGGTTCCTTTAAGTATAAAACTCTGCGAAGTTCTGCTGGCTGTAATTACCATTGCTGTTGGTTTGGGATTTCCTTTTATTCTTAAAATCTTGCATTACACATGGCTCTGAATTTAATTCTTTTATCCGGTTTGGTATTAGCAGCGGTCTGGACGGTAATGACCATCCGCTTAATCCGCGCTGTGGTAGGCCTTGCTCTGACCAGCGCGATACTTGCGGTGATTATGTACCGCCTCAATTCTCCCCTGGCTGCGGTATTTGAACTTTCTGTTTGTTCCGGCCTGATTTCGGTTATCTTTATTACCACGGTAAGTTTTACTCAGCGTATCAGCAAAGAGAGATTGCTGGTGCGTAGAAGAGAGCGCCTGGCAAAATTTTGGCTGCTGCCGATTATTCTTGTTACTGCCGGGTTATTCCTGATGCAGTACTTAAAGATCCCGGATTTTGTAATATCTGCGCCTTCCGGTAGCCAGGATGTGCGTGAAATAATCTGGAACTTAAGGCACCTGGATTTATTCGGCCAGATCCTTGTCCTCTTTGCCGGTATTTTTGGGGTCGTGATTCTATTCAAGACACCCGACGCTTAATCGGAATCACCCGGCCCTTATGCAGAATTGGGCCGGTGTCCCATTTTTATGGGATTGCGCCGGTGTTGTGCCTGTGCACAAGGAGACTGATAAATGAATGCACCCTCTGTTTCAATTTTTAATTATTTTCTGGTTTTTATCATACTGCTTTTTATTACCGGGATTTATTGTATCTTGGTCAGTTTTAATTTGATCCGCGCTCTTATAGGCTTAGAGGTTTTAATCAAAGCAGTAACACTTTTGATTCTTCTTGCGGGTTATACCTGCGGGAGGACAGCCTTGGCCCAGGCCATCGTGATAACTTTAATTGTCATTGAAATTGTAGTAATGGTGGTTGCCGGAGGCATAGCCTTTTGGGCTTTTCGCTATAATAAAACCATAGACCCCAGAAGATTAAGCAATTTAAAAGGATAACTATGAGCGGAGAAATTTTACTCGCACCACCGGCAGCGTTTATCATTATATTCTTTGCTACCGTTATTTTGTCGATAATTCTTGCTAGATTTGCATTCCATAAGCGAGAAAATTCTTCCGAGGGAGAAAAGGCATATGCCTGCGGGGAGGATTTTAAAGAACACCTGATTCAGCCGGATTACAGCCAGTTTTTTCCTTTTGCCTTTTTCTTTACTATCTTACACGTAGTTGCTTTGGTAATCGCCACCGTTCCTACGGAAACTATTGAGACATTTACCATTGCCGTAGTATATGTAGTCGGTGCAATCATAGGGTTGCTTATTTTGTTAAGGAAGTAAATATGGGCATGCTTACAAAAATAATTAACTGGTCCAGAATCAAATCTCCCTGGATTTTGCATTTTAATACCGGAGCCTGCAATGCCTGTGATATAGAGATTATTGCAGCCCTGACTCCGCGTTATGACCTGGAACGCTTTGGGATATTGTTAAAAGGGACCCCCCGGCATGCCGATATACTTGTATGCTCCGGTCCGGTAACTAAGCAGGTGGAATGCCGCCTAAAGCGGATTTATGAGCAGATGCCCGAACCTAAATTTGTAGTAGCGGTGGGGACTTGTGCCTGCAGCGGAGGAGTCTTTAATGGCTGTTATTCAGTCAAGGGCGGTATCAATAAAGTAATACCTGTATCGGTGTATATACCCGGCTGTCCGGCTAATCCAAAGTCGATTATAGACGGTGTAGTAAAATTATTGGAGAGCCTTCCCGCCAAGCGGCTGTAAATGAGGGCGTAAAAAATAATTGCGGAGATGATAAAATGACCCAGGAAGAAAAAATTAAGCAGGAATTAAGCGAAAACTTCCCATTTTTAAAAGACGCAATAATCATTAAAAGAGAAAGACGGATTTTTCTTGATGTTGCTATTGAGCAATGTAGTGAAGTTTTTGATTATCTGGTAAAGAATATGCAATTTAATAAGCTTTCGGCAATCACGGGCTTAGATGAAGGCGATAGCTTGGCCGTAATTTATCACTTAAGCAGAGACGGAGCTACTTTGTTTAATCTAAGAACACGGCTATCAAGAGATAACCCTTCCATAAATTCAGTAACCCCGTATTTTTCAAGTGCCGATATTTATGAGAGGGAATTAATGGATTTATTGGGGATAAAAGTTATTGGTTTGCCCGAGGGCCATCGTTATCCTTTGGCGGATGACTGGCCTAAAGATGATTTTCCTTTGCGCAAGGATTGGAAAAGCAAGGAAAATACACCTGGCCATAAAGGATTGGCCAGTACCCGCAGTGCGCAGGAGGGTCAAAATGCATGATTCAGGCGATATAAAAATTCCTATAGGGCCGCAGCATCCGGCATTAAAAGAACCGGAAAGTTTTTTGGTGACCTTACACGGAGAAAAAATCACGGCATTCAATGTTAAGATCGGTTACAACCACCGCGGTATAGAGAAAGCCTGCGAAGAAAGGACGTATATACAGGATGTATATCTGGTTGAGAGAGTTTGCGGCATCTGTTCGCATTCGCATTCAACCTGTTTTGTGCAGGCAGTTGAGGAGATCGCCGGCATCGAACTTCCGGCGCGGGCTAAATATATCCGCACCATCATCGCCGAATTGGAGCGTATACACAGCCATCTATTGTGGTTGGGCGTAGCCGGACATGAAGTCGGTTTTGATACATTGCTGATGTACGCCTGGCGGGACAGGGAAGTAGTGATGGATATTTTAGCCCTGCTTACCGGAAACCGGGTAAATTACGGCATAAACACTATCGGCGGCGTAAGGCGCGATATAAAAACCGAGAATATTCAAGAAGTGCTTAAGGGCATGGATATACTTGAAGAACGCACAAAATATTATATAGGAGTTGCCCAGGGAGAATCTACTTTGATAAAAAGATTATCCGGCGTAGGCAAATTGTCTTATGAGGATGCAGTCAGGTTAGGAGCAGTCGGGCCCACTGCGCGCGCTTCCGGTATAGAGCGTGACGTCAGGCATGATGACCCGTATGCTGCCTATTCAGAGGTAACCTTTAAGGTGATTACGGATAAGCATTGCGATGTCTATGGCCGTACCGTAGTGCGGCTTAAGGAGTTGTTAGAGTGCTATAGTATAATTCGGCAGCTCTTAAAAAAATTACCCGAAGGGCCTGTCACTATTAAGGCTCCTCGCAAGATTCCTCAGGGAGAGGCAGTCAGCCGCTACGAGGCGCCAAGAGGGGAGGATTTGCATTATGTGCGCTCAAACGGCACGGAAAAACCTGACCGGGTAAAGATCAGGCCTCCTACCTTAGCAAATATTCAAGCGGTTTCTCATATGCTCCAAGATTCCTACCTCGCGGATTTACCTATTGTGATTGCCGCGATTGACCCTTGTTTTTCCTGTACTGACCGGATGGTTGCGCTGAAGAGCCAACACAGCAGAAAAAAAGACGTTGTCTTATGGGAAAAATTAAGGCTTGATGGGATTGCGTGGCATCGTAAGCAGGGATCAGATTTTAGTGCATTGAATAAAAAACTTGCTAAAAACCTAGAACGGTAATTATGCTAAAAGCATTCTTTCACATCTTTATATTTCCCGGGCTATTGTTCCTTTTTTTCTTTGGGCTGCTCGCCGAATATCTTGACCGTAAAATCTGCGCCCGGCTGCAAAATAGGATCGGCCCGCCCTGGTTTCAGCCGTTTGCGGATTTTTTAAAGCTTTTAGGCAAACAGGATATTGTGCCTGGCGAAGCAGATACAACTGTGTTTAAGCTGATGCCGATATTAGCCCTCACCGCCACCGTTACAGCATATCTTTATATACCCACCTGGGGCTCCCAGGCCGTATATTCTTTTAACGGAGACCTGATTGTCGTACTTTATCTTTTGTTTATCCCAACCATGACATATTTTTTAGGCGGGTGGTATTCCCGTTCCATATATTCAATGGTGGGCGCGGTACGTTCACTTACGCAACTCTTCGCCTATGAGGTGCCATTGTTTTTAACAATTCTAGCTTCAGCGCTTTTAGCTAATACCTGGTCATTAAGCGAAATGACGCATTTTTATGCCGGGCACCCGGGTTACTGGGCTTTTAATCTTTTGGGTTTTACTATCGCATTAATATCTTTATTGGGAAAATTAGAAAAAGTTCCTTTTGATATTCCTGAAGCAGAAACAGAAATCGTTGCCGGGACATTTACCGAATACGGCGGAAGGCTCTTGGCATTATTCCGTCTCTCTATGGATATCGAGATGGTGGTAGTTGCATCGCTCTTAGCCGCTGTATTTTTGCCGTTTGGATTACATCTTCCTTCGTGGGCTTGCTTCATCGGGTATCTCGTGCAGGTTTTTCTGATTATCTTCCTTATTTCGCTTTTACGTTCAATATTTGCGCGGCTGCGCTTAGACCAGATGATTAATTTATGCTGGAAATATTTCGCTCCGCTTGCTTTTTTGCAGGTATTGATTAATCTTATTTTAAAAGGAGTTTTATCCTAAATGGCAAGGCCAGCAAAGATGCTCAGAGAGCTCTTGCGTTCTCTTACCAAAAAGCCGGCTACGGTGAAATATCCGGCCGAAGGAAAAGA
>JAQUAH010000011.1 GCA_028687345.1 Candidatus Omnitrophota bacterium
TTAATCCTCACATTAATATTGCCAGGTAAAATTCTGGCAATCTTATCGTAAAAAGCTCCGCCGGTGATATGAGAGATCCCTTTTATGGCTAATTGCTTATCGCTGTTCGCTAATCGTAATAAGGATAATACCGGCTTAACATAAATGCGAGTGGGCTTAAGCAATTCTTTGTTCATACGCATCAATTCTTTCTTAGAGAAAACTTTTCTTACCAGAGAATAACCATTGGAGTGTATGCCGCTTGATTCCAAGCCAATCACCGCATCACCTGCTTCAATTTTAGAGCCATCTACGATGTTTCTGCGCTCTACTATTCCCACGCAAAAACCTGCAATATCATAATCTCCTTCTTGGTACATACCGGGCATCTGGGCAGTTTCTCCTCCTATCAAGGCACAACCTGCCTGAATGCAGCCTTTATTTATGCCATAAACTACATCCACTAAAACATGCGGCTCTAATTTACCGGAGGCGATATAATCCAAAAAGAATAAGGGCTTGGCTCCGGTACAGAGAATATCATTGACATTCATCGCCACAGCATCAATACCTACCGTATCATGCTTATTGACCAAAATGGCGATTTTAAGTTTTGTGCCCACGCCGTCAGAAGAAGAAACCAGTACAGGCTCCCTGTATTCCTCTTTAGGAAACCTAAAAAAACTGCCGAATCCGCCTATGTCACTCAGGACTTCTTTAGTAAATGAACTTCTTACTAAAGACTTAATCCTTTTTTTAAAAAGGCCCGCTTTTTTTATATCCACTCCTGCTTTTTTATATGTCAATCTCTTCATGGCATCTCCCAATCCAACAGTATAGGCAAAGTTTATTTCCAGGCAACCCTATAGCCTGAACCATGTCTTTTAATTTCTGGTATTTTAAAGAGGATACCCCCAAATCCCTCCTAATCCACTCTACCATCTTTTTATACTCTTTGGAATTTTCATCAAAATATTTATTCACCCTTTTTAGGTCTTTACCTTCAATTGCCTTTATGGCCCTGCGCGCTGCCAGCTCACTAATACTGCGGGTAGAATAATTGAATTTGCAGGGGAACATTAACGGCGGACAGGCAATTCGCAAATGAATCTCTTTGACGCCATGCCTCTTTAGTTTCTGGATAGTATAATTTTTGAGCTGTGTGCCCCGTACAATTGAATCATCGCAAAATACTATGCTTTTGCCTTTTATTATGGTTGGTATAGGTATAAGTTTCATCTTGGCAATTAAATCGCGCGTTTCCTGCGAGGGAGGGGTATAACTGCGGTCAAAGCCGGGTGTATATTTTACTAAAGGCCTGCGAAAAGGAATACCCGATTCCATGGCATAACCAATAGCATGTGCCGTGCCTGAGTCAGGAATACCCGAAACCATATCTGCGCTAATAGCATCTTCTTTGGCTAACAAACAACCGCATTTTTCCCTGGCAACCTCTACATTAATATCATCGTAAGAAGAGGCGGGAAAACCGGTATAAATCCATAAAAATGAACAGATCTGGTTGACTTTATTCCCTTTGCGTTTTGTTTTTAATCCGGTTTTGTCCAGGAAAACAATCTCTCCCGGCTGAAGGAATTTCACCAGCTTGTAACCAAGATTAAAAAATGCTGAACTTTCAGTAGTAACTGCCCAGGCTTTGCCTTTTTTACCGATAGCTAAAGGCGTAAAGCCATGCTTATCTCTGGCTACACAAATACCATCTTTATTTAACAAAAGAAGCGAGCAAGAACCTTCTATCTTATCAAACATCTTTTCAATGCCATCAATAATATTCTTACCATTAATAATCAATTTTGCCACCAGTTCCGTAAGGTTTACCTTGCCTTCTGTAAGCTCGCTGAAAGAATAACCTCTTGAGCATAATTCCCTGGACAAGTTATCGGCGTTATTAATAAAACCATTAGTGACGATAGCAAAGGGCCCAAATTTAGAATTTATGACTATGGGTTGTTCATCTCTGGCGCTAATTACGCCTATGCCCATATTACCGTGCATCTTCTTATAGTCTTCATAGAACTTGGACTTAAACTGACTGTCTTTTATCTCATGAATTTTACGCACTAACTCTTTTCCAAAGACAGCCAAACCCGCAAACTGAGTACCAAGATGAGAATGGTAATCTGTCCCATAAAATAAATCTTCCTGACAATTACCTTTTGAAACTACACCAAAAATTCCGCTCATTTTTTTCTCCTCTCATGCCCGGAGCCTCAATTAAAACGTATAGAAGTTCTTAACAGCCTTCACGACATCCTGCGGCTTATCTACAATAGTAAATATCTCCAAATCTTTTTTACTGATATTGCTATTTTTTAAAAGAGTGTCTTTAAGCCAGGCAAGCATCCCTCTCCAGTATTCACTGCCAACCAATACTATAGGGAACTTATCTATTCTCTGGGTTTGTATAAGTGTCAAGGCCTCGCTAAATTCATCAAGCGTACCGTAACCTCCGGGCATGATCACAAAGGCTTTGGCATATTTTACAAACATAACTTTTCTGACAAAAAAATAACGAAAATCCAGGAGTATATCCACATATTTATTGGGTTTCTGTTCAGAAGGAATCTGTATGTTTAACCCTATAGACTTGCCTTTGGCTCTTTTCGCGCCTTTATTTGCCGCTTCCATTATACCGGGACCGCTGCCTGTGATAATAGCATATCCTTCTTTAGCTAATAGATACGCGATCTCTTCGGTTAGTTTGTAATATTTGCTTCCTGCCTTAGTACGGTTTGAGCCGAATATTGAAACTGCCTTTCCTATGCCGGAAAGGACCTCAAAGCCGTCTACAAACTCAGACATAATGCGAAATACGCGCCAAGGGTCTTCAGAAATAAAATCGTTTTGGGAATTTTTATTTTCCATTGTCCTCCCGGCTCCTTTCTTAAGCAGTAAAGATAGCGGCCAGACTAAACAGAAACCTATAGACTAATTTTATTCTTAAATCTTTTTAAAGCCGACTTTCTATAGCAGTACTCCAGGCCTTATATAAACTATCAACAGGTTGATTAATTAACTTGTTAATGACAAGCCTGCTGCCTCCTGTCCTGCCAATAATTGAAACAGGTGTTTTATTCTTTTTGGCAATGCTTAATATTTTCTTAACATCTTTTTCTTTTGCGCTTAAGATAATCCTCGATTGAGATTCGCCGAACAAAAGCGCATCTTTCCTCATATTATTCGTAACTAAATTAATTACAGCGCCAATCTTTTTAGAAGAATTACTGATGCAGCTTTCTGCCAAAGCAACGCCCAGGCCTCCTTCTGAGCAATCGTGCGCAGATTGAACCAAGCTTCTTTCTATGGCCTCCAATGCTGTTTTTTGCACGTTCTTCTCTAATTTCAAATCAATTGAAGGGCATTGGCCTTTCTTTAAGCCGTGGACCTGCTTGAGGTATTCACTCCCCCCTAATTCTTCTTTATTTTTGCCGAGAAGTAAAATTACATTGTTGGGTTCTTTAAAATATTGCGTAACTATTTTGGACTTATCTTTTATCAAGCCCACCATGCCTACAATGGGCGAAGGATCAACCGAGCCCTTGGGATTCTCATTGTTAAAGCTTACATTACCGCTTACTACCGGAGTATTCAGCGCCCGGCAGGCCTGAGAAATCCCTAAAACCGCCTGTTTAAACTGCCAGAAGACCTCTGGATTTTTGGGGTTGCCAAAATTTATCCCGTCAGTGATAGCCAAAGGCCTGCCCCCTGTACAAACTACGTTTCTAGCTGCCTCTGCTACTGCAATCTCTCCCCCGCGGAAAGGATCAAGATAAACATAAGTAGAATTGCAATCCGTGGTCACAGCAATTGCCTTACTTGTCCCGGCAACCGCAGCTACGCCTGCATCAGAACCAAACCCCAAAACCACATTTTTACCAACTGCGGGGTCTGCGTGCCTGCAAACCCAGGCTTTACTGGCAATGGTGGGATTATTTAACAACTGAATAAGCACGCGGTTATAATCCTGCGGCTCTTTGATATGCGCTAAATTTAATTTATTAACTTTTGCTAAATACCTGGGCTTTGCCGCTTTTCTCTTATAGACAGGGGCTTCTACCAAGGCTGCTGCAGGAACCTCAGCTATAATCCTCCCATTTTCCTTAACGCGCACTATCCCATCACCCGTGACTTTACCGATTACATCCACCGGGACATTCCATTTAGCAAAAATTCTTTTTACATCTTCCAATTTATTTTTACCAACAATTACAAGCATCCGTTCCTGCGACTCCGAAAGCATAATTTCATATGCATTCATCCCTTCTTCTTTGCGCGGCACTAAAGCAATATCAATCTCTATCCCTGTACCGGCTTTATATGAAGTCTCGCAGGTAGAGCACGTCAGGCCTGCTGCGCCCATATCCTGCATACCGACAGCTAAACCTCTATCTATCAGCTCAAGGCAAGCCTCTCTTAAAATCCTGCCCATCTGCGGGTCACCGATAGCAACTGCAGAACTCTTTTTGGCTGCCTCTTCGTCTAAGCCTGATGAGGCGAAGGCCGCGCCCTCTACGCCATCGCGGCCGGTTGCCCCGCCCACAATTAACACTAAATTACCAACGCCGCCTGCCCTTGCCTTTATTATTGATTTTATCTTTACAATACCTAAGGTCATAGCATTAACCAGGGGATTGCCTTCGAAAGATTCATCAAAATATATTTCTCCGGCTAAAACCGGAATTCCGACGACATTGGCATAATCAGTAAAGCCTTTGACGATATTTTTAAATAAAAATTTTACGTGTTTATTATTTAAATTGCCTAAACGCAAGGAATCCAAGAGCCCTATGGGTTTTGCCCCCATAGTAAAAATATCGCGTATGCATCCCCCTCCTCCTGTAGCTGAGGCAGCATAGGGTTGGACTGCAGAAGGATGGTTGTGCGATTCAATTTTAAAAGCCACGCCTAAACCATCTCCGATATCTACAATCCCCGCATTTTCTCCGGGCCCCTGAATAACCTGTTTTCCTTTAGTGGGAAAAAGTTTCAATACTGGTTTTGAATTCTTGTAAGAGCAATGCTCGCTCCACATTGCAGAAAACATCCCTAATTCTGTATAATTAGGCTGGCGCCCCAGCCATTTTTTGATTCTTTCGTATTCTTCCTTGGATAAACCCTGTTTTTCTAGTAATTCATTGGTAATGACAACATTGTCTTCAGACATCTTTGTCCCCTTTCTTTAAAACAACGGCAAAAAAATTTACTTACCCTTACTCTACTGCGCCATTGCAGTAACGAATATTCTTGCACCATTGCAAGGGTTAATCAGACGCATTCATACGTCTATTAATATTATTTAGAAATTTTCAGGCGGGAATAAAAAATATCCGCTTTTATAAACCTACTTTTTTCGCAAAATCTTATCTACATTCTTACGCAAATAATACCGTAAACTATGTGTACTTATAATCCTAGCCTGCGGAAAATCTTATCTACGTTGCGCAAATAATAATCTAATTCAAAGATTGCATCTAATTCTTTGCGGCTAAGAAGCGATGAAATTTCCTTATCTTCTAAAAGATTCTCCTTAAAGTCAGAGCCCTCTCTCCAGCTCTTCATGGCGCATTTCTGCACCAAATCATAGGCCCTGGTACGGCTGACCCCCTTCTTCATTAATCCCAACAGTACCCTTTGAGAAAAAATCAACCCGTGCGTCCTAACCAGGTTGCTTAACATATTATCCGGATAAACAATCAAGCCCTGTAAAACCGAGATAAATTTATTGAGCATGTAATCCAGGAGGATTGTGGAGTCGGGCATAATCACCCGTTCCACTGAAGAATGGCTGATATCGCGCTCATGCCAGAGGCTTATGTTTTCTAATCCTGCCAGCGCATTAGCGCGCAAGATGCGGCTTAATCCGCAGATGCGCTCGCAGATTACGGGATTACGTTTATGCGGCATGGCAGAAGATCCTTTTTGGCCCTCAGTAAAAGGCTCCTCCGCCTCCAGAACCTCGGTCCTCTGTAAGTGCCTAATTTCGGTAGAGAATTTCTCTAAACCCGAACCGATAATCGCTAACGTAGATAGATATTGCGCATACACATCCCGTTGTATGACCTGGGTGGAAATCTTTGCCGGGTTTAATCCCAGTTTTGCACAGACATAAATTTCTACCTCAGGCTCAATATTAGCATAAGTACCTACGGCACCGGAAATTTTTCCCGTGGATACTGCAGCAGCTGCATTTTTAAAGCGCTCTAAATTACGTTTAGTCTCCTCAAACCAAAGCGCCAGTTTAAGCCCAAAAGTGATGGGTTCAGCATGCACCCCGTGCGTGCGGCCGATACAAACCATATCTTTATATTTCTTTGCCGAGCCTGCGAGCAATTTTAACAATCTACTTAAGTCATCCTCTATAATCTTAGAGGCTGCTTTTAGTTGTACTCCGAGGGTTGTATCAAGAATATCCGAAGAGGTCAAGCCCAGGTGTAAATATTTTGCATCTTCACCCATATATTGGGCTACATTAGTTACAAAAGCTACCACATCATGTTGTGTTTTTTCTTCGAGGGCATTGATTCCCTTCAGATTAAATTTTGCTTTTTTCTTTATTCTTCTTAGCGCATCAGCAGGGATTTTCTTTTTTTTGGCAAGAGCTTCTAAGGCGAGTATTTCTATGGAAAGCATGGTCTGGAATTTAAACTCATCCCTCCAGATATTGCTCATTTTCGGAAGGCTATAACGCTCAATCATATCAGCTCCTTTTGGCTCTCAAGGAAAAGGTATTATAACAAAAATAATCTATTTTAGCAACCAAAATAAAGCAGCCTTAATTAATTCGGGTTAAAGGTAAGCCAGGGGTCGTAATCCACGTTGCCGTTGAATTTCGCAGCGCTTGGCTGAGATTGCCCCCACCAGTTATTCTCTGCTTTGATGGTAAGCCCGTCAACAGAATTGTCCACATTATAATTGGAATTACCGTAGATAGAATTGTATCCTTCTGAAAGAAGCCCTCCTGCGCCTAAATCTATGGTAACAGGATTTGTAGAACTGCCTGATACGGTTACGCCGTCTGCGTTATTAAAAATAGTATTGCGGGATATCTTTGCGTTAAAAGTAGTATTACCCGTCAGCGTGATATAGATACCGCTAGTTGTGTTACCGCTGATGGTATTACCTGAGATTACAAAAGAGGCGTTCGTAGCCCCGCTACGTATGTCAATTCCCCTTCCATCGTTGTCATAAATAATATTTCCTAGAATTTGGGATGAAATAACGGCACCTCCGGCGCTTCTTAAATAAATGCCGTCTGTTGAGTTACCGGTAATCCTGTTATATTTTATGATAGTTGAAACATCGGTGCCAAAAATGCCAAGGTCAGCATTTTGAATCTGACACCCCATAATTGTATCATTATTACCCAGCGTGATTACAGCGCCACCGCCTCCCCCATCGATAATAGGGTATCCCGAAGTAGGTAAGCCTTCATATCCGCCGTTATAGCCGCTACCCCATAATATTACATTATCCAATAAGGTAAATTCTCCCGCGTAGCCGTTGGAGGTTCCATCCCCTCTAAATAGATAAACATATTTTCCTTCTGCGTAACGTGCGGAAGAGAGCGCTTCTGCCAAGGTGTTGTAAGGATGCGCGAGTGTCCCGTCTTCTGTACCGCTGTTGTTGGTATTGTCTACATAAATCATTTCTATAACCCCATTGGCATCACTAGTCAAATCATTCTTTGTAGAGCGTTCAGTTTGAACATCAATATCCCTGACAACGCGCTCAAAGAGCCTTTCTTTTATATAGGGGCGGCGGCTAGCATTATGTATAGGGTTTTTCCCCTGCAACAGCCTACCCGGCTCTATAGGGATGGTAAAACGCACACCGCCAATGAACTCCCCCTCGTTACTGCTTAAATTATTGTAAGTTAGGTCCAGGGATAACCAATCAAAGAAATTAGTCTCAGTCCTGATACGCTGGCCTCTTTTATCTTTTCCAAGCCCCGAATTATAGCTGTAGCCTCCGATATATACCCGCGTAGTCTTAAGCGGCTTAAAGCGCAAGGGAAAACCCAACTCAATATCAAACCCTTCCAAGGGCTCTTCATAATCGCTATAATGTATTAAGTTAGTCTGACCAAAATTATAAGTCTCGTTAACAACCCTGGGCTTATTTACTGGGTCGTAATAATTAAATCTGAAATCAAAGGCCTGCGAAAGAAACTCCAGGCCATATCCTCTCTGGTAATGCCATGCCCTGCTATGCGAGTGTTTCTTATCATAGAAGAAATGTACTCCCAGTATATACTTTTCAGCAATTATTCTTCTTATCCCCAGCCCTAAGTTAAGCTCTTCTGCGCTGGGGTCCTGGATGGTTTCTTTGGGATTAAAAAATATGAGCGTTTCTTCTTCTTTGGGATAATACAATGCAAGCAGGTAGTCTGCGTAGTAGGTGCTGCGGTGTTCTGTTGAGCCTTGCACAGAGAGACGTATTTTACCGGGAAAACTGGCGGGGCTATCTGAAGCACAGGCAAGTGTCCTAATCGCAAGAACAAAGGTTAAAATACACGGTACTACAATGCACCTTATATACATGCTATTGAAGAGTCGAGCTATGATTGGCCTGCTTTCGGCTTCTTCTTCAGAAAGAAATCAAGGGTTTGTTCAAAGCTATTCCTTTTGCTTTCATCCATTTCAGTAAAATATACGCCTATACCGTACCTGGGTAAATTTGGATCCGAACTATGTATACAGCGGTTTACCTGCGCACTAAATTTCATTGGCGCAAGTAAATTTGGGAATTGTATCTCTATATCTAAGATCTCGCCTATCTTATGAGAAATGCCGCTGAAGAAATAACAGCCACCCTTGCTTATATTTTGAATTACCGCAACCTCCCAGCTTGCCGTATCTTTGTCTTGATGGGACCTGTATTTTACGACAAAATTCCATGATACCCTAGGGTGCAGCCTTTTTTCGCTCCAATCAGGATTAGCCAAACCCTGTTTCCTTTCTTTTTGGTTTTGTTCTTTAAGTTAAAATTATATCTATCTTATTAATCTTTCCCGCAGGTAAACTAAGGATTCTCCTGCGCGGGATAATCACGCGGCAGTTTTCTGTTAAAGGCAGATTCTGCAAATTTAAACTCACCCGCACTATCTTGTAACTATCAGATATTATTCTTTTGGGATTAGAAAACTTAATGCAAAAAGCGCGGCCGGCAAAACTCCTGTTTATGCTAATCACTGAAGTATTTTTAAACTGCTCGCGACAAAGTTTTGGCTCGATAAGCAAATCTCCGTTTTGGCCTCGTACGCCAAAAACCTGAGTCAAGAGGGTCAGTACATACCAGCTGGCAGAACCGGTAAGATACGAATACATACCCCTGCCTTCTAAATTAAAATATTCGGGAAGACAGGGGTAAATTTTGCTTCTTTGCGTATCCATTGCCATATTATAAATAGAATTTAAAACTCTCCATCCTTCCATTTTAAACCCGCGTTTGTACAACGCGAAGCTCAGCATAACAACCATATGGTTAAAGAATGCGCCATTTTCTTTTTCCCCATAGGCAAAAGAAAAGGCGCGGCCTAAATTGTACTGTTCTTCCTGAAAGTCTGTATTTAAGTGAATGCCTTTAAGTTTACGGTCAAATAAATACTTCTCTATATTCTTTAGAATTTTTTCTACTTGCCACTCTTTAGCCACTGAACTCATTATGGCGAATACCTGAGAAGTTAAAATCATCTTCGTTAGATTGTTTTTTTTGCCCTCAACGCGCTCTCCTCGATTGTCATAATAACCATTAAAAAATCCTTCTTTTAGCCATTCACGCTTACGGATATGCTCTCTTATCCAGATTGACTTCATCTTCAAGTCGCGGGACAACCAAACACAATCTATCTGGGACTTGGCTCCGGAAACCATAAATTTTGTCTTGTTAAAATAGTTTTTTAAAATTTTATTCTTTGCTTTTGCGTCATTATAATTTATTTTGCCAAAAAGCAGCTTTAATTCTCTGGCGACTTTAATCTTAGGCCTGCCTATCTTCAATAATAAATCAGATAGCAACCCCAGGTTATATGCGTACATTGCGCTAAAGGTAACGCTTTCGCCATTCTTATCCGCCATATCCAATCCGTCATTCCAGTCTGCTCCTTCCAGGCGAATATGATTACGCTTACCCACATTAAAGAACTGTACCAGGTTCTGCACCAGAAGGTGCTCTAGTATTGTACCCGTATAGATTTTTCCCGAGCTGGTTTTCAATCTCTGTCCGTAAGAAACATCCCAGCCAGGGTCAAGTTCAGAGGCCCTGTTTAGCTCGCGGTTACGAAAATAAGCGACTTCTTCAAATAATATTTTAAAATCCCCTGTCTCCTGAAGGTATGAATCCAGGGTCAATAACGGCCAGATGCCGTGGTCCATCCAGACGCGGCTGATATTATTGCGGTCAGAGGTAAATTCACCTTCTTTTTTTCCGATAATCGTCGCATTTGAACCGTCGATTCTTACGCCTCTAAAATTATTGATGAGAAGGCCTTTGACCTGATGCGGGTTATTATAGATTAAACCCAGGCAATCCTGCCATAAATCGCGCCAACCCCGTCCGCCTTTGCCGTAATCAAAGTCAGGTAAAAAAGAACAGCCAAAAAACTTTCTTAAAAACGGCTGGATGCTCACCCAGCGAAACCAATTCTCAAAATCAGGATCTCCTGTAGAGAGGTCTAACTGCTTGGCATGCGTAATCCAGAAATCCTTTGTGCGGCCCAGGGAATTCTCAACTTGTTTTAAGCTCTTAAATTTATTTATATAATTTTTTATTTCACGTTTACTCTCAACGATACCCATGACAATAATATAAGTTTTTGTTTGCCCGGGGGTTAAAACGGTATCGGCAAAACGCAAGGCACCCATTGCCTCCCTTCCCTGAATGAGTTTTTCTTGAGGTAATTCATTCTTTAATATGCTGCCTGGCGCCTCTAAATCCCCTGACTCATGGCAGAACATTTCCTGTGTGGGGTAAAGATATTCTGGCGGCCTGGAGTTTTGATCCCAGCCCAAAACAAAATAAATGGATTTATTGGCCTTATGCCCTGATTCATCAAACACTAAAGTGGGCTTTACAATCACCCCAAACTTGTGTAAAGTTACCCGCTGTAACAGGGAAGTAACGTGCCTGTGGTCGCGCAGATTATTTGCCCCCCTGGCATATATAGGGATGGCTGCAGTAGGAAAAAAATTTATTCTTTTTGAACTAACATTGGTAATTTTGGCCCGCATGATTTCGACAGGATCATTACCTGCAGGCACAAAAGATAGGATCTCGGCTTTTAATCCTATGTCTTTATTTTCCCTGGAGATCTCCTGCCACAGCAGCCCTGCTTTCAAATGGAAACAATCGTCTTGAATCCGTTTGAAATCTTTTGAGACTCCTGTCGCTGACCAAACCTTATCTCTATCAATATAAATCCAGAAATTCCTTGATGACTTTAAATTAACCAGGTCTATGCGCGATACCGGAGAGAGTAAAAAAGAGTTTTGGCCGGTTTTAATATCCCCGTGCAAATCCGGAGAAACTGAAGACATTAATCTTTCATTGGCAAGGGGAAAATAGAGGCTTTTGATTTTATCTGCCGACTCAGACTCAAAACTGCCAAAATTATCTATAAACTTCCAAAGTTTTTCCGGCATGGCATTATTTTTTGCTTTCTTTAGCGCTATTCTTCCTTAGGTCAAGCGGCAAAACCACGATGAAGTTGCTCCCCTTTCCCAACTGGCTCTCTACCCAGATTTTTCCCTGATGTAATTCCACAATATCTTTGGTGATGGCAAGGCCCAGGCCGGTACCTTCTATGCTGCTATCCAGCCTTTCAAATTTTGTAAATATCTTATTGATTTTATCCGGAGGAATACCGGACCCTGTATCAGCGACTTCTAACCTTACAAATCCTTCTGTAGGCTTAAGTTTTATACTGACAGTGGCGCCTTTTGTGCTATATTTTATAGCATTACTTATAAGATTATTTACTACCTGGATAATTTTATCATCATCCCCCCAAATTGAGAGGTCTTCTTTCGGAATTTCCTTAACTAATTTCATCCCTTTGTTTTTAAGGAGGATTTCAAATACCTTTATCTGTGTTTCCAATAATTTTGTGATGCTGAAGAACTCCCTCTGCAAGGAAATCATCCCTGCTTCAATCTTGTATAAATCCAATAAATCTATCACCAGGCGGTTCATGCGCTCTGAGACATCGCGGCAAATCTCCAGGATGGTACGCTGATCTTTATTCACCGCTCCGATTATCCCTCCCAGCAACGTACTGATACTTGTCTTAATTATGGAGAGCGGATTCTTCAATTCATGCGACACTGTTGCCACAAAGCTTGACTTTAGCTCATCGCTATATTTAGCCGCAGCAGCATAAAAAATAATCTTTCTTAAAATATTTCTTATAATACTGTAGCCGATATAAAATCCCAGGATAGCAATAAATAGAGCGATAAACAAAATAATACCCACATCTCCGAGAAGAATCTCAAATGAAAAAAAGCGGGATATTAACAGGTAAAAGAATACCAGGAAGGGGATAATGCTCATCAAAGAAAATGCAAGATTGAATTTCTCAAAAGGATTTTCTTTTAATTCCTGGAGCACCAGGCTTAATTCTTCCTTGGGGACGATTTTATCTTTATTATCCATGACCCCTCCTTAGGAATTTGATTGAAAATTATTTAACTAAAAACCCGCTACAGCTTATAGCGGGTTATTTGGTTGCGGGGGCTAGATTTGAACTAGCGACCTCAAGGTTATGAGCCTTGCGAGCTACCAGGCTGCTCCACCCCGCTAAATTCAGAGAATTTATTTTCTCTTGTCCGGTATAATCTTAATAGGTATTTCACCTTTTCGCACCACGCCCATCTTTTCTCTGGCAATCTTCTCTTGATAAACCGGGTCAGTCTCTATGCGTTTGAGTTCTTCTTTCAAAAGCGAGTACTCTATGTTTAAACGCTTAATCTTTATTTCCAAATCGCGGTTTTTATCCCGCAGTTCCTGTAGTTTTGTATAACCGGGTAAAAAAATAATCAATAAAAAAACCGACAATCCAAAGAGCCAGAACGCCTTTCTTAACGTAGATAGCATTACCAATCTGCCCCTGCATAGACCGCCTTAGAACCTAATTCTTCCTCAATCCTTAAAAGTTCGTTGTATTTACAAATCCTGTCTGTGCGGGATAAAGACCCTGTTTTAATCTGGCCAGAGCCAGTGGCTACTGCTAAATGGGCGATGGTTGTGTCTTCGGTCTCTCCTGAACGGTGAGAAATAATCGCCCTGTATTTATTTTTCCTGGCAATACTTATCGCTTCCAGGGTTTCAGAAAGCGTGCCGATCTGGTTAACCTTTATTAGTATAGCATTACCTATACCCTGCGCAATACCTTTTTTGAAAATCTTAGGGTTAGTGACAAATATATCGTCGCCTACCAGCTGCAATTTATCTTTTAGCCTCTTTGTCATCTCCTGCCAGCCTGCCCAATCATGTTCACCTAAGCCATCCTCAATGGAAAGAATCGGATAATTACCTGCCCAGTTTTCATATATCTGAATCATATCCTGGGAGTTTTTTTGCAGATTTTCAAAAACATATGCGCCGTCTTTATAAAAAGAGCTCGCTGCGCAATCCAAAGCCAGATAAACATCGCGGCCGGGCTTATAACCTGCTTTCTCAATTGCCTCCAGGATTAAATCCAGCGCTTCTTTGTTAGAAGCAAGGCGCGGTGCAAATCCTCCCTCATCACCTACAGATGTAGACAGGCCCTTGGATTTAAGGAGGGCCTTCAAATTATGGAATACCTCGGCAGCATAACGCAAGGCTTCTTTAAATGTCGGCGCGCCTTTAGGCATAATCATGAATTCCTGGATATCCAGGTTATTATCAGCGTGCAGGCCGCCATTTAAGATATTCATTAACGGCACAGGCAGAATTTTTGCTTTATCCTGGCCTAAGAATTCATATAGGGGTTGTTTTTCAGTTAAAGCCGCTGCTTTTGCCGCTGCTAACGAAACACCGAGAATAGCGTTAGCGCCCAATTTAGATTTATTTTCCGTGCCGTCCAAATCAATCAACAATTGGTCAATCTTTTTAAAATCAGGGCTTAATCCTTTTATTTTAGGTGCAATTATACTATTGACATTGCCTACCGCCTTAAGCACACCTTTACCAAGGTATCTTTTTTTATCCCCATCCCTTAATTCTAATGCCTCATTTTCACCTGTAGAAGCGCCTGAGGGGACTGCAGCGCGCGCCAAGATTTCATTGTCCAGAATAATATCCACCTCTACAGTAGGGTTACCGCGGGAATCCAGAATTTCTCTTGCCTTCACTTGTTTAATTTCTGCCATTTCTCTGTGCTCCTTATCAGTTACGGTTCTAAAGTACAGAACCCTAGCAAATCATAAGTTAAAATATTAAGCTTATATTATACACGGCAAATAAATCAGGTCAAACGATTTTTGCGAGAAAATAGTTTGACTAAAATACCGTATTATGGTATGTTTTAAGATACTTATTTAAGGAGACATATGAACAAGAAAAAAATTAAATTTTATTGGAGACTGTACTGGATAAGAATCCTGGTAACTGCGGGCCTGGGCTTATTGGGCATCTCTCTTATCTTCTTTATCGTTAAAGGGATACGCGCCTGGAACGAAGCGGAATCATACTTAAGGCAGTCCCAACTTGCCATGATACCGCTGCAGTTATACCTGCAGATAGTTATGGCTTTAATATTCGGCTTTGTCTATACATTCCTGATGTACTGGCTGTATTTCAAGCATGGCGCGCAATCATTTACGCAGGCGAGCAAGAAATCCATTTCCGGGGAAGAACTGGGAGTTCACTGGAATGATGTTATAGGCATGGATGAGGCTAAACAAGAAGCCCTGGAGGTCGTCAAATTGATTACTGACCGGGCAGAACTTCAACGTATCGGAGGAAAAATCTTAAGGGGAATACTTATGCTTGGCCCCCCTGGTTGCGGTAAGACATATTTAGCCAAGGCCATTGCTACAGAAACAAAATTACCTTTCATTTCCATGTCAGGTTCTGAATTCGTGGAAATGTTTGTAGGGGTCGGAGCCGGAAGAATCCGCAATCTTTTTAAAAGAGCCCGTAACCTGGCAGAATTAGAGGGTGGGTGTATTATCTTCATTGATGAAATTGATGCGGTAGGCGCACAGCGGGCTGCTGACGCTGGCTTTGGAGGCCAAACTGAGACTAACACTACCTTAAACCAGCTCTTGGTTGAGATGGACGGGCTTAAAGAAAAGGATGTCAATATTGTAATTGTCGGCGCAACCAATATGCCCGAATACTTTCTGGATGCGGCGTTACTTAGGCCGGGCAGATTTGACCGTAAAATCCATGTTGATAAACCGAATCTTGAAGACCGCCAAAAACTATTTGCGTACTATCTTAACAAGGTTAAATATAATCCTGATGACGTTAAGATAGACCGGCTTGCAAAAGTAACCGTTGGCCAAAGCCCTGCAGATATCGCCAATATAGTAAGGGAATCGGCTTTGATTGCAGTACGTAATAAACGGCAGTCAATCGTTATGAAAGATATAGATGATGCAAGGGAAAGGCTGTATTTGGGGTTAAGGCGTAGAATTAAGCTGACTGCAAAAGAAAAAATGCAAACAGCATACCATGAAGCCGGGCATGCAATTGTTACTTATCTACTTGCGCCCTCAAAAGACGTATTCAAGATTACGATTATACCTCGGGGCCACACTGGAGGCGTAACCTGGGTACCTGAACGCGAAGATATATTTATAGAAGACCAAAACCTGCTTTTGAGCGAAATAAAGATTGCTTTGGGTTCCTATGCCGCTGAGAAAATGAAGTTTGGATATACTACTGCAGGAGTATCCGGAGATTTCGGTAACGCCTTATATACCGCGCACATGATGGTATATCAGGTTGGAATGGGAAAATCCGGGTTGCTCGGCAACTTCCAGCAACTTTCCTTATTAAAAAGACTTGGGTTTACATCGGAAATATCCGAAAACACAAAAGCGCTTTTAGATAAAGATGTCCAGGATATACTGCAAACTTGCCTCAAAGAGGTTTCGGATTTACTTAAGAAAGAGGAAACTCTTTTGGACCGATTAGCCCAAGAACTCCTTGCCAAAGAAGAACTCAATTATGATGAAATTGAAGCAATTTTTAAGGAATTCGGTAAAGCCAGGCCTACTTAAAATATGCTTAGCACTTACGCTTATCTGTGGCTGCACCTCTTCAACCGTTCCTACCTATAGTAAAGAAAAAATTGAATCTATAATTCAGGAACTCTGTAAGACTGAATATAATCTGGATGTAAAAGCAAAATTGATAGATGACACTCTATGGGTTTATTTACCTGTTGAGGATATTTTCAAACAGAGCGAAAAACCAGATATCACTACCGAAATCTTTAAAATAGAAGAAATGAAGAATGAGTTTAAAGAGGACACCTTCCGTTTAGAGTATAAAATACAAAATATCCCGCCTGCGGAGCAAAAAAATTACTATCAGATAAATAAGGATGTTTCGGAAGATATGGGCAGCGTCTGGAGGATAATCCGCAGGGTAACATTCAGCATGGAACATTCTAAAAACGGCGAGCCGAAATTTTACGCAGTTGTGACGGCGGATATAAAAAATGCCTTTGAAATAATTACCCTTGTGTATTATCTGGATTTAAAAAAGATATCTTACGGCCTGATCTCCTACGATGAATATTACCATCGCACGATACAGAACACAAACATCACGCCGGAAATAAGCGGGGATAAAGATGGTTTGCATTTCCAATACAAAAATATCTCCATGCGGGATTTTGTCCTAGAGCAGATTACCCAGCGTATAAAACTTAAATTTCAGAAACCGGAATTGGATAAAAATGCTGACGTGGACAAGGAGATTCTAAAGATTGTCGCCAATACCGTAAAAACCTATGATTTTAAGGATTTTAATACACTTGAATTAAATAACCTGTTTACCAATAATAGAATTATCTTAAACAAAACGGCAGTTCTGGCTAGCGACTAATGACGGGAAACCACAACCTTCCTTCCTTCTATCTTTAATTTACCTTCCACATATAATCTTATTGCTTGCGGATAAAGCTTGTGTTCTACCTTGTGTATCTTCTTCTCCAATGATTCCAGGGTATCGGACTCTTTAATCCCGACTGCCTGCTGTAAAATTATCGGCCCGCTATCCATATTTTCATCTACAAAATGCACTGTAACTCCGGTAACTTTTACCCCGTAATCAAACGCATCCTTTATTGCCGAGCTGCCCTTAAAGGACGGCAGCAATGCCGGATGAATATTTATAATTTTATTCCTGAATTCCGCGACAAGCTCGGGGCTAAGCATACGCATAAAACCGGCTAACACGATAAGGTCTATTTTCTCTTCTTCCAGGTATCGTAAAATTGCGGCCTCAAACTCTTTCTTCCCCGGATAATCCTGCCGCTTAACTAAAGCTATCCTTACGCCCGCTCTTTTAGCTTTACTTATCGCTTTGGCAGCCGGATTATCACAAACCAACAAGCGCAATTCTGCTTTAATCTTGCCTTTTTTGACCGCTCTGATTATCGCGGCAAAGTTTGTCCCTCGGCCGGAAGCGAAAACAGCTATATTCATTTATCACCTCTCTCTGCTATATTTAACATTATTTTTTCCTTATTGTCTTTGTAGGACAAACATCTACGCACTTACCGCAAGAAGTACATTTCTTATAATCAATTACCGCCACATTATCAATAACCTTAATCGCTTCTACCGGGCAAATCTGCTCGCATTTACGGCAGGCAATGCATCCTACGGGACAAGCAAGCCTTGTATATTTTCCTGTATCTTGCGAGCGGCAGGCAACATAAACCCTGCCTGTTACCGGGACCAAGCTGAATAACTTCTTAGGACAGATCATCACGCATTTATTGCATGCCTTGCATTTCTTTTCATCGACAACAGGGAACCCCTCATCTGACATGCTTATTGCGTTAAAGGGGCAGATACGCACGCAATCGCCAAAGCCTATGCAGCCAAACGTACAGGTTTTTAATCCTCCTGCAAGCATATTTACTGCCACGCAAGTTTTTATTCCCTGATAAATATATTTATCCTTTACTTTTTTTCCGCCGTAACAATGCAAGGTAGCCACTAATTTTACTTTCTTTTCTATTCTTTGCCCCAGCATCTTGGCTATCTTTTCCTTGGTTTCCTCGCTGCTGATCCTGCAAGCATCAATACTTAATTTACCGCTAAGGACAGATTCGGCAAAGCCAAAGCAACCTGCTCCTCCGCAAGCACCGCAGTTTGAGCCTGGCAAAAGGCCGTGAATTCTTTCCAGGCGAGGGTCAACCTGAACAGCCAACTTTTTGGAAGCAATTGCCAGGCCTATGCCAAACAATAAACCCAAAGAACCCAAAGTTAATATAGGAATTAAAATATCCATTTAATGAGCACATAACTTACGAACACGATAGTGTGAGTAAGTTATTGTGCGAATTAATACTTGACATTTTGAAGTACTATTTTAGTAACAAAATGTCAAGTATAAGTTCGGCCATATAAGTTATGTCGCTTAGATTCTTTAATATATGGCTCCATAACTTATGTCCTCACTTAGAATTTAAATCCATTGAAACCCAAAAAGCTCAGGCTCATAATTGATGCGATGATAAAGGCAAGCGGAAAATCTTTCACCGATTTGGGAACATTGCATAAGTCTAATCTTTCCCTGATGCCTGACATCAAGAGCATGGCTATCGTATAACCCAGGCCCACGCAGATCCCCTGAAATACCGAATAATAGAAACTCCCGGGCAGGGCCTTTGCATTAACAAAAAACATATCTATGTTCAATACGGCCACTCCTAATACGGCACAATTAACCGTAATTAAAGGCAGGTAAATCCCAAAGAACCTGTAAAGGGGCGGGCTGGTTTTTTTAATTACCATTTCAACAAACTGCACAAAGGTGGCGATTACCAAAATAAAAGATATGGTGCGCAGATATGTCAGGTTAAAAGGAATGAGCAGGAATCTATAGATAAACCAGGTAATTATAGACGACATGGTAGTCACAAACATAACTGCCAGACTCATAGCCAGCGCAGGCTTGGTTTCTTTAGAAATAGCCACAAAGGAACACAAACCTAGAAAACGCGAAAGTATAACATTATTGATAAATACTGCTGAGATAAATATGGTCATAAACTGTGCGGGGTTCATTGTGCCTTTCTATTTTTCAAAAGGTTAAAAAAACCAAGCAGCAATCCGATAACCAAAAGCGCGCCAGAAGGCATGGCAAAAATAGATGCCGGCTCAAAACCTTTAAATAGAGTCTGTCCCAGTATTTGACCGGAGCCAAAAAATTCTCTTATTGCGGAGATTAAAATTAAAGCCAGGGTAAAACCAATGCCCATGCCTAAGCCATCAAATAAAGCATTAACTACTGTGGCCCTTTGTGCATATGCCTCTGCCCTGCCTAAGACCATGCAGTTCACTACAATTAACGGCACATATATGCCTAAGGCACGATTTAATGCCGGGCTATATGCCTTCATCGTCATCTCTACAATCGTAACAAACGTAGCAATAACCACAATAAAACAGGGAATCCTAATCCTGTCCGGGACGATTCGCTTAATCAAAGAAATAATAATATTAGAACCCAGGAGGACAAAGGTTGCTGCGATGCCCATCCCGATGCCATTGATTATTGAAACCGATACTGCCAGTGTCGGGCACAGTCCTAATACCAGAACAAAAGTAGGATTCTCCCTGATGATTCCTTTTAAAAATTCATTTAATAATTTCTTCATAGCGGCCGTGTTCCATATACCCGGTTCTTAGTATAGCGGTCAATGATTGGAGTGGCAGCGTTCATCATCAATATCGCATAAGATGCGCCTTCCGGATAACCTCCCCAAAGCCTGATAATTGCGGTCAATAAACCGCAACCTATGCCAAAAATAATTTGCCCCTTTCTGGTTAAAGGCGAGGTGACATAATCCGTAGCCATAAAAAAGGCGCCTAAGATTAAACCTCCGGATAAGATGTGAAAAAGCCAATCACCGCTGAACAAGCCTCTCGGGCCAAATATATAAGTAAGTATTGCTGTGCTGGCTATATAGGTAGCCGGTATATGCCAGGATATATAACCCCTGATTAAAAGAAAGGCCGCTCCAAGAAGCAAAGCCAGGATACATACCTCGCCAATGCACCCGCCTCTCTTGCCTAAAAATAAATCCAAATAGGAGATATTCTCCAAAATCTTTCCTTCTTTCAACGAGGCAAGAGGCGTAGCAGAAGTTAGGGCATCGTAATTTAATGGCCGGCTAAAAGCGGTCATATATTTTGGCCAGGAGGCCATAAGAAAAACCCTTCCTACCAATGCAGGATTAAAGATGTTTTGCCCTAAACCTCCAAAAACCTGTTTACCAACGGCAATGGCAAAGAAAGAACCAATAACCGGCAACCAGATAGGTACATTGGGTGGTAGATTATAAGCTAATAATAAACCAGTAACAAATGCACTCCCATCTAAAATACTAACCTTTCTTTTAGTTAATACCTGCAGAATCCCTTCTGTGGCCAGGGCTGTAATTACAGCTAAGATACTGACCCAGAGAGCATTTAAGCCAAAGATTACTACGCCTGCAACACCCGCAGGCAAAAGGCTAATTGCCACCATCCACATAATCCTGCTTACTGATTCACCCTTGTGTAGATGTGGAGAGCTGCTGACAATAAGTCTATTTTCCATCTTTTATCAATCCTTTAATCTCTTCAGCTTTATTTTTAACCATTTCAATCACTGCCCTTGAAGAAATGGTTGCACCGGTGATAGCCTGTACTTTAGTCAAATCTTTTTTATTTGTAAACTGCCCTGTAAAATCCCGGCCTGCAACATTTGCCCCTAACCCCGGGGTTTCATTTTGGCTCAAAATCTTTATGGTAGTAATAGTACCGTCTTTCAACATCCCCACCATAGTTTCAATGATGCTGGAATAGCCTTTGCCGGAAGCCTTGAAAGCTACTCCTATAAACTTAGCTTCTTTATCGTAAACGCGGTAATAAATAGTCCCTGCTTGGGATTTTATCGCTTCAAAGCGCTCACCCTGGGCAACCACCTCTTTTAAGCTCGCTTCCTCTTCTGCTTGCGCCTGGGCTATAATTTTGGACTTGGTAAAGGAATTTACCGTAGCTAGCAGGCCACTGGCAATAGTGCAGATTAACGCCAGAATAAAACCATAACGCACCATTTCTTTCATCCCGCTCTTCCTCCTATCTATACCCCCGCCCAGGAAGGGCAGGGTTCATTTGCTTATCTCCAATTTTGCCCTTTTTATGGATTGAGTCAATTTTCTTCTCGCCGGACAGACATAGTTACATAAGCCGCATTCAATGCAATCCAGCGCCGAGTACGCCTTTGACTCTGTCCAGAGTTCTTTTTCTGAGGCTAAATTTATCAGGCAGGGCATAAGGCCTGCAGGACATGCCCTGACACAGGCGCCGCAACGGATGCAGAACTCCTCTTCTGCAATTGCAGCTTCTTCTTTGCCCATTAAAACAATACCGGTAGTAGATTTTATGACCGCGACATCGGTGGTATATTGGGCAATGCCCATCATCGGCCCACCAATGATAATCTTAGCCGGCTCTTCTTCCAACGGGCCGCAATAACCAATTAATTCTTTTATGGGAGTTCCTATGCGCACTAAAAGGTTTTTAGGATTAGACAGGCAACTACCGGTGACGGTTACTACGCGTTCGTATAAGGGTTTATTTGTATATATTGCCTCATAAATTGCAAAAATAGTTGCCACATTATGCACTACCACGCCGACATCAAAAGGAAGCCTGCCCCGCGGGACCTCTCTGCCTAGTATTCCCTTTATCAGCTGTTTTTCTCCTCCCTGTGGATATTCTGACTTTAACACGCTTATCACATATCGCTTATCACATATCGCATTGAATGCCTTAATCGCTTCGGGCTTGTTATCTTCAATGGCGATATATACCTTGTTAACTCCCAGGCATTTCGCTACCAATTCTATGCCTGATAAAATTTCTTCTGTCTTCTCTACCATCAACCTGTAATCGCCGGTTAAATACGGTTCGCATTCAGCGCCGTTTATAATTAAAGTATCAACCGGCTTTGGCGGATTGAGTTTAATATGCGTAGGAAAACTTGCCCCTCCCATCCCCACGATGCCTGCCTCAAAGACAATATTGCGTATCTGGTCTGGAGTAAGACTATTTATTTCTTCCGGTGCCCTCCTTCTCTCCTGATCTAGTGCACGATCAGCTCCGTCATTTTCAATAACAATAGCCTTACACCTGCCTAAAACCGGGTGCGGCCAATCTTCTATGGCAGTAACCTTTCCCGAAATAGAAGCATGTATGGGAGAAGAAACATGGGCTTTGACGCTGGCAACTTTCTGGCCCCTAAGCACTATATCTTGTATTTTTATTTCCGGTTCACAAATCTTGCCTAAATGCTGGCTTAAATGGATATAGGCTAAAGCCGGCAAGGGCATTTTTTCTATTGCCTGATTTTCGGTTTCGTGTTTGTGCTCTGGGAGTTTAATCAATCGAACCATGAGGTTTTACGATGATATAAAAGCTGAAGCGTTCCCACAATACTGAATAAGCAGCCTATGCCAACCAGTATATAAAGTTGAGAGAATTTCTCTGCCAGCAGACTGCTTATAAACATAAACAATAAAAAGCCCAAATGCATTACTATTTCAAGTGAACTGAATATCTTGCCCATCATCCCGTTATCGCTTGCATGATGGATAATTGTATTTGAGGCAATCATTATTGGTGCGATAAAAAGGCCTAATAAGAAAGAAAGCAGCGCGGCGACTGTAAAACTGGGATTGCGGTTAACTCCTACGGCAAAAACAACGAGCATTATACCGCTTAAAATTAAAGAGATGAATATTATTTTATAGCGCGATAGCCTTTGGCCGAAGCGGCCGTAAATGAGCGAACCCAGGAATAAGCCTACACCTAAGAACATAATCAGGAGCCCTAAATCCTGGGTAGCTGAATGCAAAGTCTTTTGCACAAATACAATTAAAACCACATAAACTGCCCCCAGCGCCGACCATAATATAAAAATTATCCCCGCCGTAAACCTGATATCTTTCTTTTGGATAAAATATAAAATCCCTTCCCTGATTTCCT
>JAQUAH010000012.1 GCA_028687345.1 Candidatus Omnitrophota bacterium
ATACCGCTTGAGCTTACAAAAGACCTGGCGCCTTCAGAACAAGAGGTTAGAGATTATTTTGCCAAGGATCCTTTGCAATTTGAACAGCCCCTCTCCTTTAATGTGGAGTACCTTACCATAGATAACGAAGGTAAAATGAAGGATGTAATCTTACGCATAAATAAAAAAGAGGAGTTTAGTAAAATCGCCAAGGAAACAGGCATTAGCCTTAAAGAAACAGGGTTATTTACGCAGGCAGACCCTATCCCCGGTATCGGCTGGTCACCCGAAGTATTAAATTTACTCTCAAAACTTAAAGTCGGTGAATTCTCTCCACCGCTGCATTTAGATGAAAAATATTATATATTGAGATTAAGGGAAAAAAAAGAAGCCTACATACCGGATTTCGAAAAAATAAAAGACAAAGTAAGGGAAAGTTTAATAAAAATGAAGTCCTCTGAGACAGCCAAGAATAAGATTGACGACTGCCTGAAGAAGATAAAAGAGTCTTATAAACCCAACGGAAAATCAATAGACCTTCAAAACATAGCAAAAGAATACGGATTAAAGGCAGGCGTTACGGGATTATTTAATTACGGCAGTTATATAGAGGGGATAGGTGCCTCGGACAGTTTCTGGCTCAATGCGCAAAGGTTAAAAGAAAAGGAATTTAGCGAAATAATTGCTTTACCTTCTGGTTTCTACATTATCAGGGTAAAGGCAAAGGTGAGGATGGATGAAAATAAATTTGAAAAAGAAAAGCCTGATTTTACTAAAAAAATCTTATCCCAAAAGAAACAGGAATATTTTGTTCAATTTATAGAAGGCTTAAAAAGAAAAACGCAATAAACCTAAAAAATTAACTTACCTTGATGGCATTTACCGGGCACTGTTGGGCTATTTCATCTAAATTGCAACCGGCGCTGAAATTGGCCTTTACATGTGCGATACCATCGCCCTGGACTTCGAAAACTTCCGGGCATGACTGTTCGCATAAACCGCAACCTACGCAAGTAGAAACATCCACGCTTACCTTAGCCATTTCTGTTTAACCTCCCTTAAAAAATTAGAACTAATTTTTTATCTCTCCAGCAGATTCTCAAACATCTCTTCGTGGTCTACTTCCTCAGAGAGTATATGCGTAACCAACTGGTAGGTAACATTATCTTTGCCCAGTGTCTTCTTGGCAATTTTATTATAAACGTCGATTGCACCTGCCTCTGCCTCAGTTACTATGCGGATTATCCTGTTTATATCTGCCGTATTCTTAGGGGGCATCAAATAAGGTGAATTAGCATTCTTCTCCAGCTCCATGGGATTGGCAATAGGCATATCACCCAATTTTATGATTAAATCTGCTACTTCCTGGGCGTGCTCCAATTCATCCTTGGCTATTTTGTTCAAGAATTCCGCTATATCCTCATATGCGCGGCCAGAGACTATCTGGGCCATATACCAATATAGATAGAATGCCAGCCATTCATCCGCATATGCCTTATTTAAATCCTTCACCAGTTCCTTCAAGCTCAAGTCAACAATCGCCCTCGCTTGTTTTCCCATAATCCCACCTCCTTAATTTAATCCGCCTTAGGCGGATTTTCGGCCTTAAGACCGTACTTCCTTATATTATTATCCGCTATCTCCTGAATCTTTTTTAAATCTTGCGGGTTATTTATCAAATGCTTGAATCGACCCTGAACCTTTAGATACTCTTCAACAGGCTTAGGCGTAATTTGTCTGCGCGAAATTAGTGAGCCATTTTCAAATTCAATTAACGGATAAAGGCCGGTCTCTACAGCCAATTTTGCCACTTCAAGCGTAAGCTTTGTTTCATGCCTCCACCCTAACGGGCAGGGCACATGTACCTGGATATATTTAGGCCCTTTTATGGAAAGCGCCTTTTTTACCTTGCGTTGTAAATCCTGAATAAAACCAGCCGAGCAGGTTGCCACGTAAGGTATGCCGTGCGCCAGGACAATCTCAGGCATGGGCTTTTTAGGCCGGATATTACCCGATGATTTGCTGCCTATGGGGCTGGTAGTAGTATTTGTTTTAAAGGGCGTAAGGCCGCTTCTCTGCACGCCCGTGTTCATATATGCCTCGTTATCGTAACAGACATAGAGAATATCGTGGCCGCGCTCAAGCATCCCGGAGAGCGCCTGCAGCCCGATATCTGCCGTGCCGCCGTCCCCGCCTTGAGCAATCACGTTAGTACTCTCTTTCTTGCCTAAATAAATCAACGCAGCCTCAACCCCGGAAGCAACTGCTGCTGCATTTTCAAACAAAGAATGTATCCATGGCACATCCCAGGCAGTCTCAGGATAACGCGTAGTAAATACTTCAAGGCACCCGGTATTATTCACGACTATTGTATTACTACCGGCTGCTTCTATGACAGTATGTGCAGCTATTGCCTGGCCGCAACCGGCACAGGCAGTATGTCCTGGTTTAAACAAAATCCTATTCTCCATATTCCTCTGTGAGTAACTCCGGCTTTAAATCAATGAATTCTGAATTTACTTCTGTTTGGGTGAGTTTTCGGAATATTTCCTTTATGGAATGCGCCGTTATATCCCTGCCGCCTAAACCGGCTACGAAACTACTGGTTACCTTGGGCGATTTTTTCTTGCCCAAGAATGCCGCCTTTACTTCAACTGCCAATGGCGCATAAGCGCCCAAAGAAACCGCCTTATCCAAAACAGCAACCCTAGGTACATTTTTTAACGCCTCATAAACTCGGTTGTAAGGAAACGGCCGGTAAGAAATAATCCGAAGCAGCCCGACTTTTTTCTTTTTCTTTCGCAATTCATCTATTACTTCTTTAATCGTGCCGCAGACAGAACCCATAGCCACAATTACCTTATCGGCATCCTTGGTGAAATACTCCTCGACCAGGCAGTCTTTATAATCCCTGCCGAAGGTGTTGCGGAATTCTTCGCTGACCTTAGGGATAAAACTTAAAACGCTCTTTAGCGTCTCCTGTATTGCAAAACGGGCCTCCAGATAATAATCCGGGTCCGCAAGAAGGCCCATGCTTATTGGGTCCTGGGTGTCTAATTTATATAACGGTTTGTAGGCAGGAAGGAACTTGTTTACTTTTTCCTGTTCAGGGATATCCACTGTTTCCATCCCGTGCGTAAGGATAAAGCCATCCATACAGACCATAACCGGCAGCATCACTGATTTATCTTCGCTTAAACGGTAACCCATGAAATGAAAATCAACCGCTTCCTGATTATTTTCCGCGTACAATTGTATCCAGCCTGCATCGCGCAAAGACACGGAATCCTGCTGGTCATTCCAGATATTTATAGGCGCGGATATCGCCCTGTTCGCACAAGTCAGGACCAAGGGCAGGCGCATCCCCGCGATATTAAAAATTACCTCTGCCATATAGAGAAGGCCTTGCGAACTGGTAGCCGTATAAGAACGCACCCCTGCGGCCACAGCACCCAGGACAACAGACGCTGCGGAATGCTCGCTCTCTACATTCACAAACTGGGCATTAAGACTGCCGTCAGCTACCATCTGGGCTAATTCCTCCACAATGTGCGTCTGGGGCGTAATAGGATAGGCAGAAATTACTCCGGGAGCGCATAACTTTACTGCTTCGGCGACACCACGCGAACCCTCTAAGAATTCCTTCACTTTTTTTCTCCCCCTGATTCCTCTTCTACCATTATAATGTCCTGCTTCGGGCAGACAATAGCGCAAAGGCCGCAGCCTTTGCAATAATTATAGTCGGGCATGAATGTATTTTTCTCTTTCCCCTTTATGCAGGCTTCAGGGCAGATTAAAAGGCACATCTTGCAGCCAATACAATTCTTCTGCAGGTATTTCGGCTTAAGCTGGACTCTCCAGCAACCTGTCTTATCGCCCTTGCTCTTTACTGGTTTTACTGTTAATGGACCGAACATATTCATATCCTTGTTTAACTGCTTCTATATTGGCCTGGCCCACTTTGCCTGTAAATCTGGAACCGATTACCTCTAATAAAAAATCCAGTTTTAAATCACCGGTTGCTGCTGCAAATGCGCCGATTAAAGCTGTATTTCCCAGGGGCCTTCCGATTGTTTTTAAGGCTATTTCATTTGCAGGGATTAAAAATGCCCTTTGCCTGGCATTTAACTTCGGCATTTCTGAGTTTTCTTCTGCGTTTATAATCGCGATCCCGTTTTCTTTTAGCCCTGAAAAACAATTGTAGCCGCGCATAAGCGTGGGGTCTACTATAATCACATAATCCGGCTCATAAATCTGGCTGCGTAGCCTCACAGGCTTAGAGTCTACCCGCACAAAGGCATTCATCGGCGCGCCCATCCTGGCTGCGCCAAAATTAGGAAAGGCATAAGGATACATCCCTTCCTTAAAATAGGCAAACCCTAATAAGGCTGCTGTAGTAATTGCGCCCTGGCCTGCACGGGCATGGATGCGTATTTCTTTCACCTGTTTAACTCCTTAAGAAAGGCATAAAAGTAGATACTTATAATATAATTTTTGAATTAATTAGTCAAATGGTTTATTTTATAGGGATTTTTTTATAGAAGAGGCGGTCTCAGCAAGAAGCTTTAATATCCTCTCTGAATTTTCGGTATCCAGGGTGCCTAAACCGCAAGCAGGGCTGATAAGCAGGTTTTCCAATAACAAATCTTTCTCTAACCCCTTCTTTTCTAATATATCTACTGCCTGCTTAATCCTTTTAATCAATAAATTCGGATTTTCCTTGCCGCTAAACTCCTGTGTAGGCACTATCCCCCAGCAGATAATCTTCTTTTTTTGAAGGAAGTCTTTAAGGTTATCCGCGTAAAGTACAAAATTATCCAGGAAATCAAATGCGTCAAAACTAATGATATCAATCCCCTCAACTTCCATCAACATCGACCAATCTGTATTTCCGCAGCAATGCACGCCTATCAACACATCTTCAGAACTCAGTTTTTTACCTTCTGACTTTATCTCTTCTGACAACTCCCTTAAGACCCTAACCACATCCTCCCTGTTTATGGGTGTATAAGCAGAGCCAAAGCAGCCAAGGTACGGTTCATCAATAAAAATGATTATTTTTTTGCCAAAGCCTTTAAAGAAATCTACCTGCCAAAGCGCCTTCATGCTCAAGCCTTTTAAAACCGCCTGCAGAAATACTGCATCGTGCAAAACAGGAATGCCGTTCTTGTCCTTTAAGCTGGCAGTAAAAGTAAACGGCCCGGTAATTTGGCATTTAATAATTTCTATTCTTTTTAAGTCTGTTTCTTTCAATCTTTGATAAAATTCGTGCAGGCCCAAAGCGAATCCCTCGCTAATCTTAAAATAATCCAGGTCCCTGGCAATGACCCGCTCATAGAATAATTCCAACTCTCCTTCTTTGGCATCAAAGGGTTCAAAATGCAAACCATCCTCTTTCATTTTTAGAAAAGGGAAATTCTGGCTAAATTGCGCAACCATGCCTTCCCGGATATCGCGCTTGGGCAACTGGGGCCAGAAAGGTATTTCGGGAATGTATTTAAAAATTAAATCCAGGGCGGCTTTCGCATCCTTATGCGGAAGGCTTCCGATACCGGTAGCCAAACCTTTTAATTTTAACATGCTATTATATCCCCGGCAGATTGAAACCGGTGATATCCCTCATTTTCTCTGCAGCAACTTTCTGTGAATGCTTAATCGCCATATTATAGGCATCTTTAATCGCTTTTTCAAGTTCGCTCTTTTCTTTTTCGCTAAATCCCTCGCGAATAACTACTTCTTTTACCTCCTGTGCTCCACTCATTTTAATTTTTACGAGGCTACCGGGGCTTTCTATTTCAAAAACAGTATTTTCCAGTTCGCGCTTCATCTCCTGTGCCATCCTCTGCATCTCCATCAATTGTTTCATCTTATCAAACATAAGTTTCCTTTCTTCTAAAAACCTAAATTCTCTCCCACTAAAATTACCTTTAACCTATCCGGCGCCACTTCTGCCTCAATAATCAAAATCTGGCAGCACATTCTTTTATATTCGGGTAAAAGGCAAATCTCTTTTCGGCAAATCCCGTCCTTTAGGCAGGGGGTATTCCAATTCGCAAGCCGCTTGCAATTAAGCGGTGTTGCATATTCCCTGGCGCGCTTGATGGCTTCTTCCAAATTCGGCGTGATTTTATTAATACCACAGACCACGATTACATTTTTAACATAGGAAATCCCCGCAGTGCGGTTACCCCAACCGCTGAAAAATACGAGTTCACCTTTTTCTGATACAGCGTTGGCACTGGTCAAATAATAATCCGCCGCAGCACCCAGTCTTCTTAACTGGAGGCTATCTTCACGGCTTATACCGCTTTTATATTGATTAAATACCTTATTGCCGCGTTCCTCTAATTGCCTTACTATCGCCATCTGGTCTAAAGTTATGGAACCGGAAATCCCGATAGTAGCCGAAGGAGGAATAATATTTAAAATCTTATCCACGGCTTCGTCTTTATTCTGGCAATAAAACCCGAGGATATTTCTCCTGCGCCAGTTATTGATAAGATTTTCTATTTTTTTATCCATATTTAACTGAATTTATTGCCGTCTCTCCAATTGATAAGATAAATTGCGCCTAAGCTTTCTTAATCCCTTGCTGATAACAACCGGGTATTTATATTTTGGATAAACCTCTTTTAAAGCCGCCGGCAATCTCGCCAGATTAACCCTGGCAAAATCCCTGATTTTATTTAAGGTTGGCAACTTATAAACCAGCTTACCTTTGTCTATAACCTTAATTAATAAAGGCCTTCCTTTTATTCTTTCCTTTTCCAGGCCTAAAACATCTTTCACAAACCTCTGCCTTTTATCCAGAATCCTAAAAACCTGTTTTCTGCCCGGATAGGTAACCTTAGCCTTGCTTAATTTCATAGTGGGTAAAAATTTTCCGTTCTCGTCCGTTATTTCGCTTATTTTATAAATAACATCTAAACACGGCGCATCAATGCTTGTCCCCATGTGTGTTCCTACGCCAAAATTATCTACCTTTGCCCCTAGCCTAAGTAGCTCCCTTATCCTGAATTCATCGAGGTTGCCGCTGGCAAAAATCTTCACGAAACTTAGGCTTGCCCTATCAAGCATCCTCCTGGCCAACTTAGACCAGGCAACTATATCCCCGCTATCCAGCCTTATGCCCAACAAGCGGCATCCTTTTTCTTTGAGATACCTACCTATCTTTACCGCATTTTCAATCCCTTTTTTGGTATTATAGGTATCTACAAGAAGAATGGTTTTATCGGGAAAAGTGCTGCTATAGGCAAGAAAACTATCTAATTCCTGTTTAAAGGCCATCACGAATGAATGCGCCATAGTCCCCGCTATAGGTATACGGTACAATTTTCCGGCTAAGACATTCGAAGTACCGTTGAATCCGGCTATATATGAACTGCGCGCTGCCTTTATCGCTGCGTCGCTACCCTGCGTCCTTCTCAAAGAAAAATCATATACCCCCTTGCCCGCGCTTGCAGAAATTACTCTCACTGCCTTGCTTGCAATCATGGTTTGCAAATTTATCGTATTCAGAAGGAAACTTTCGATAATCTGGGCCTCAATAACCGCAGCGGTCACGCGTAAAACCGGCTCGTCCGCAAAGAATATTTCTCCTTCCGGCATTGCCCAGATATCGCCTTTGAATCTAAATTTCTTAAGATATTCCATAAAGTCACGGGAAAAAAGATTCTGTTTCCTTAAATACGATATCTCTTCATAATTGAAACGCAGGTTCCTGACATAATTTGCAATATCTTCTAATCCTGCAGCCATTAAATAGGAACGGCTTTGCGGCAGCGTCCTGACAAATAAATCAAAGGTAGCCCAGGCATCTTTTTTGTAATGAAAGTAACATTGCGCCATAGTGAGTTCATATAAATCGAGCAGCAGGGCGAGGCCTTTATTATCTTTCATATCGGAAATCTTTCTTTAATACATTAGTTTATTTCAGAATTAATTCTTTGTACTTATCCTTCGGGAAAGAATTTTCTGTGGCGCGTATTTTTCCGTTCCTGTCAATGAGGATATAGGTGGGCACCCCGAGGATTCCATAAGATTTTGCTACGGCTGAATTACCGTCTAAAAGTACTTTAAAGTTTAACTTGTAGGCTTTGATGAAACTATCTACCTTATCGCCAGGTTCTCCTATATCTATCGAAACTAACTTAATCCCTTCTTTTTTAAATTGGGGGTAGATTTCATTTAGCGATCTCAATTCTATCTGGCAATAGGGGCACCATGTTGTCCAAAAGAATAAAATTACCGGCTCTTTATTATTTATGCAGTCTCCTAAATTAAACATATTGCCGTTCATATCCGGCAGCTTAAAATTGACTGCGGAAGATGGCTCCTGGGCCCAAACGCAAGAAACAGATAAAAAAATTAACAGCACAGTCACTAGATTACCAAAATATTTTTTCATTTTACAATCTCCTTGATGGCAACAATTATAAGATATATACCGATGCCGCACAGAAATAAGGCGAATATCCTCTTTATCCACATCATCCATTTACCGGACTTGGGGAGGTTAACCAATAGAGAACTAAAAATACCCGCCAGGATAAGAATCAGGCCCATGCCATAAGCAAAACTGAACAATAAGGTTGCCCCGTAAATAAAATTTCTCTTTGTAGCCAGGTACACTAATATCGAACCCAATACGGGGGTCAGGCATGGTGAAACTATCAGGCCGGAACTTAAACCCAATAGAAACGCTGAAAGATAATTATGTTTTTTAATAGCGGGAAGTTTAATCATATTTGGCAGGGGCAAAGCAAATAAATCCAGCATGGAAAATCCGAATAAAATAATCACAATACCTACAAAGAGATGGGTAATTGGGCTTGAGTTAATCCTGCCAAAAATCTCTCCTGTCACAGATGCGATCAATCCCAGCGCCGAATATGTAATCGCAACTCCTGTAACATAGAGTAAACTTAAAAATAGGCCTTTTGCCTTAGAGCCGCTTGAGGTTACGCCGATATACCCTGCTGCTATGGGAATAAGCGGGTATACGCAGGGAGTGAAACTTACCAAAATACCGCCTAAAAATGCAACCAGGAAATCAATAGGGCTACCTGAGAATTCCATCTATCCACCTTAAATATTTTTTTTCACCGCCGGTAATAGGCAAAGCAATAATTTCCGGAACACCATAACTGTGCATTGATTTAATCAATTTCGTGACCGCGGCTAATTTTTCTTTTTTTGATTTTATAACCATCAGGGCTTCGGTGCTTCGCTCTAACTTACCCTGCCACCAAAATAATGATTCTGCCCCATCAATAATATTTATGCATGCGGCCAGCTTCTTCTTCAAGAGTCCGCTTGCAATGCGCCTGGCCTCTTTTTTGTTAGGGGTGGTTACAAGAATTACGATATACATGCTCTAATGTTTGTTCCTTAGATTTTTTTGACTAATTTAGATATCCTTGAACCCAGCCTTATGCACTCTTTTGTAGTCCTGGAATCGGGGGAGCCGATTGCCACCGGCCCATAGTGGTCTCCCTGTGGGTCACCTTGGATAATCATACCATGAATAAGCATGGCGTTCAAGATATCTAAAATTGTAGTCTCGTTTCCTCCGGCAATATTGGCGCTGGAGGCAAATGCCGCGCCGATTTTACCATCAAGTTTTCCGTGAAATTTTACTGAGTCATCTAAAAGCTGCTTAATCTGGTAGCTCATCGTGCCATAGTAAGTAGGAGAGCCTATGATTATCCCATCGTATTCCAATAACTCGTCAACCTTGATATCCTCAACATCCTTAATCTTGGCCTCCACTCCCTCCTTATTAATACCCTCCAGAATTGACTCTGCCATCTTTTTGGTATTGCCGCTGCGCGAATAATAAATAACAATAATCTTTGCCATTATCTCTTCTCCTCTCCTTCATCTATTTTCACTGATTTTATCCTCCCCAACTGAGAGCAAACATCAAATATAATCGTCGGCTCTTCGGTATTTATATTGATTTTAAAATCCCCGTGCTTGTCCTGGGCATCCAGGCAATAATCAATAACCTCTAAATCTTCTCCGAATTCCGCAAGCGAATTTTTTATAGTGGCAACTGAGCCATCCTTGGCGTGCAAGATAAATTCCAGATGATACTTTTGTATAGGAATCATTTCAACATTATTATTGACATCATCCTGCCGCAATTTTTTCCTTCTTTGCGAAAAGAAAAAAAATCTGCGCTTCGGCAGGAAGTGCAAATCCTGGAATCAAAAATATTATCTTCGCAAGCCCCTGCCTCTAAAACCTGCCTCTTGTTCAGTTGGATTAAATCCAGGTAACTGTGATTGCCTTTGCGGATTAGCCCCGTGGAAAAATAATTCTTAAAATCTTCTCCAACCTCATAGCAGCAGCTTCTAATGGCCGGGCCAAACCCTATGTATAATCCGGAAATTTTGCTGCCGAATCTCTCCTGCATTAGCTGCAGGGTCTTTACGGTTATATTATCTCTTGTCCCCTTCCAACCGGCATGGACGAGCGCAACAGCAGGAGTAAGGGAGTCATATAAAAATATGGGCAAACAATCTGCGGTAAATATTGCCAAAGGCAGATTTCTGGCATCGGTAGCCAGGGCATCTGTATCTGGTATTGAATTATCGTCGGACAAAGCACCCTTTCCCTGCTGGCCTTCTTTGACATATTTTATAGAACTGCCGTGGACTTGTTTGGCGCAGACTAAACTACGATAATCCACACCCAGGTTTTTTAGAAAATCCCTGCGATTATCCAGGGAATTTTCGGTACCAGCGTAAACATAGGACATGTTCCCAAGGGAACGGGGGCTTATGGCACAGGCAAGATTAGATGTGGCTAACTTAACAAAGGGAAAATATATGTTATTTTTTAACGCGTTGACTTTAAGCATTAATCTCGATAAGTTTATCTCGAGACTTACGGCCCTTGATAATCTTTATCTTGGATTTTGCGATATTTAGATATTCGGATAACAATTCTATAAGCTGCGCATTGGCTTGGTCCTCGTGCGCAGGTTTCGTCAGGTATGCCTTTAATATGCCATTTTCTTTTTTAATCAGATTCCTGCTTGCCTTTGGTGTTACCCGTATTTCCAAAATCATTTTTTTGCGGCAACAAGATACGCGTCGTTTATACTGTAAATAGCCAACAGGCAAATAGCGATTAATCCGATTAAAAATATACCGGAGCCAAAGATAAATACTTTGAAAGAGGCAATCTTACCCCAAAGAAAGATTGCCATAAGCACGCTTCCGAAAATCAATACTATCAAACTTACGGCAGAAGAGAAGATTAACAGCAGGCCTTTATTAATCTGGCCATTGTAGAGTTGGCCCAGCCCCACAAATAAGAATGAGAGAATTGCTGCAAAACCAGGATGAACTCTATAGTTATCCGCTTCAGACATTTTTACCCACCTCCTTCAATGGGCCCCCGCTGCTTTATTACGAAAGCAAGAAGCGGGGCGAATTGATCCCCGTTGCTTTGCCTTGCGAAGCAAAGCAACGGGGACAAATTCAGGCCTTGGCCCCTTCTTTAGATTCTACCTCTTTAGTCTGCGTAGTTGTGATTAATCTATCTGTTAGCATCCCAAACTTTAACCTTGCCTCAGCATATTTCTTGGCAGCATTGGAAAGATGGTTACCGATGATATCAAAATCCTCCTCAAACCGCTTAAAATCCACCTGCAGCCTTCCCAGCTCAGCAAAAATCTTCTGAATGTTCCTTTCTATGTTTACGCCCCTTAATCCATAGAGGATTGCCTGCAGATAAGCATAGAAAGTATTGGGCGAAACAAACACGACTTTCCTTAATTTGGCATATGTGCCCAGTTCTTCGTCTTTGCTTATCTGGTAGTAGACTGCTTCAGCCGGAATATACATGAGCGCAAAATCAAATGTGCCTTCATCAGTCAGGATATATTTAGATGAAACTTCATCAATTCTATTTTTTACGTCTTTACAAAAGGAGCGGTAATTTGACTTCCTCTCATCTTCGGAGTTTGCCTCTGAGGCCCTTTTAAAATTCTCCAAGGGGAATTTGGCATCAATGGGTATCAGATTCTCGCCCACCAGAATTGCCGCATCGACAATGTCTCCTCTTTTAAAACGATGCTGAAGCCTGATGTTCTGATGGGGAAGAATATCCTCTAAAATCTTGCCTAATAAAGTTTCTCCCACCTCGCCCCGGAACTTAGGCGCGCGCAAGAGCTCCTGAAGGCTGCTGATATCTTTGCTAATCTCATAAATCTGCTTATGTGTCTCTTCCAGCCTACCCAGGCTCTTCTGAACATCCCCAAAAACCTTTGTCGCAGAATCCAATCTCTCCCCTACGGTCTTATGGGTATCCTGCAATGCCTGGGAAGTCTCTTTCAGGCGCTCATTTAAATGCTGAGTAATCGAATTTAATTGCTGGTTTACGGTTTGAGAAACTTTCAAGACCAGAAAGACGATTGCTGCCATGCAAACGAAAAAAATCCCTGCTAATATCATATTCATATTGTATAAGTTCGGCCATATAAGTTATGTCGATCAGCTACTTTATAGCTCTCTCCATAACTTATGGCCTCACTTAATTATATCACCATTCCCTGCTTCTTAAAGCAAATAATCTTTCTTTATGCGCTTGATGCTTCTGAAGATATTTTTCTTGACGTCAGGGCAGACCTTTTCCAGATCCCTGATGATATTTTCTATTCTTGTACGGTTGGAAGTAAGGGAATTGGGGCAGGCGCATTTATGATGCGGAAAATCAGCCAACTTAGCAAAACGCCTGATTAAATCTTCCTCTACATAGGCAAGCGGCCTGATTAGAATAATCTTGCCTTTAAATAACTCCTGTTTGGGTGACATGGCGGAGATCTCTCCCTGGAAAAATAAATTCAATAGAATGGTCTCTATAATGTCATCATGATGGTGGCCTAAGGCAACCTTTTTACAGCCAAAGCGGTCAGCAGTCTCAAAGAGCGCTTTTCTCCTGTTCCAGGAGCACCAGAAACAAGAGATATCCTTGCGGGTTTTCCCTTTCAATATATCTATCTTCTCAATATGGTAATTAATACCCTGGGATTTGAAATATTCAGCTAAAATCTTGGGGTGTTGGCAGGGATAACCCATATCAATATGCACTGCCAGAAGCTCATATTTTATGGGCACGAATTTACGGCGGTCATTTAAGACGCGCAGGAGCGTAAGACTATCTTTGCCGCCAGACACTGCCACGGCAATCTTATCCCCGTCGGCAATCATCTGGTAATCTATAATCGCCTTCCCCACACGCTTAGAAATATAAAATTCCGGTCCTTGTAAGACTGACATCTATCATCCTTCTTTATGAATCTGACGGTTTTCGAGCGAATGGAGCTTTTAGCCAGAGGAGCTTGAGCATTTTTGGGAATCCCGAGGCCAGCCGAAAGGCTGGCAATCTCGGGACGGCGATGCTGTCCGAGCGACTTTTGCTAGAGCAAAAGGCGCGAGTTCAGCAGCCGCCGAAAATGCGAAAGAACTCTGGCGTCCGCCAAAGGCGGAAAAGCGACCTGAGCGAGAAAAGCGGCAGATTCATTAAGATATTATATTCTACCTGATTCAGTAATTAAACTGCGGATTTCTTTGTTTACTGTATGTCGCAATAATTCCTCAAGGGATATCGGAAGAGTCAAAGACCAGTTTTTACTGTTGATTGTGCCGGGGGTATTGATGCGGTACTGGTAAGGGTCGCCTTTAAAAATGCCTCCCAAATATAAATAATCTATGATGGAATTTATGCAAAATACTGAGCTTGAATCCAGGCTTATCTTTAATGCAGCATGCAGGATTTCCGGGTCGCATTTCTCTCTCATCGGGCCATTAATCCCTAAGTGCAGCCAAAGTTTCTCCTTTTCCTGATAACTATTCTCATACATCTCGATAAAATCCATCAATTCTTCTTTCTTTTTACCTAGAATAGATACCAATTTATCTACGGAATCAATACTCTTTAACCAGCGTAACCTGGCGTGAAAAGAAAGCGCAGGGTTGAATAGCTTGTCCTTTACCTGTGAGTAATAAATCTTTCTGTCATTGCACTTCCTGATAAAGAGCGCCTCATCCACTGTCCCTGCCTCATTCTCCCTCCATGCCGGCCAGTTAGTAGTGTCGTGCGTGGAGAGCATGGCCACCGAAAGTGGACGATACTCTTTTGGCGCTAAAAAATCATGTTTTACCTTCCAATCCTTTGTCCAGCGCTGCACGTCACTGCCCGGTATGCCTAATTCTTTCAAGGTATCTTTGCAGACCTGAGGTATCACCCCCAAATCCTCCGCGCACAGAAGCATATTAGTGTTATCCAACATCACAGATAAGATTTTCTTTCCCTGTTCACCCCACAGCTTCTCATCCCTGGGCTCAAAGAAACCATTCAACCCTTTACTTTCTAATGACTCCTGATAAGGTATGCTCCATATGCGAAATAAACCAACTACATGGTCTATTCTTAAAATATCATAAAATTCCTGGGCAAATCTTAGCCTTTCTTTCAAAAACTTATAACCATCTTGTGCAATACGCTGCCAATTGTAGGGCGGCATGCCCCAGCGTTGCCCTTTTGCGCAGTACATATCAGAGGGCGCACCAGCGACAAAATCTAATTTAAAGAACTCAGGGTGTTGCCATACATCCGCGCTGTCCCGTGATACAAGTATCGGCAAATCGCCCTTAATCAAAACCCCTTTGTCCTTCGCATATTTTTTGGCCTCTTTTAACTGCGTAAATATAAGCCACTGCACCCACTCCACAAAGCTAATTTCTTCCTTGTGTTCTTCCTGAAAATCTTGCAGCATAGCTTCGTGACGGTCTCTAAACTTTTCTTCCCAGTCGTACCAAGGCAGACCCTTATAATATTCCTTTAGTACTTTGTAGAGAGAGAAATCAAGAAGCCAATAGGCATTTTCTTCTTTAAATTTATTAAACTCCGGCAACTTTGGCCCTATCCCCAGCCTGTAAATCTCCCGAAGTAAACGCAGCTTTTCTTTTTTTATGTTAAAATCTATGCTTGCCCTGCCGCAAGGAAAAGAATTTTTGAGTTTATCTATCTGGAGAGCGATTTTCCTATTTTTGGCTTGAGGTATACCTCTAAGATATAAGTAAGCCGGCTCAAGGGAAAAAGAGCTTATGGAATCATAAGGGCAAAATAGAACCCCCATTTCATTTATCGGCATGAGCTGCAGTATGCTATTGCCGGTCTGGCTGCACCAATCAACAATGGCCTTTAAGTCTTCCAGGTCGCCTATACCCAAAGTATTCTTGGAGTAAACAGAAAACAAGGGAATAGACACCCCCGCTCTTTTAAGCATTTTAAGCCTCTCCCACTTGCTCCCCGATGCAGTAGCAGATAAATATTCGCTTGAGATTGATTCAGGCATTGTGTAAATAATCCTAATGGATAAGAAAGTAGATTATTCTACTCTTTAAGAATATGGAAACAACTGCTGCTAAGGCTAAGAACGGGCCGTAAGGTATAGTGTGGTCTTTTTTTGCCACTAAATTGATGATGCCGGGAATTATTCCAATACACGGTGCCAAGAAAAATGTTATAAGTGCATTCTCCCAGCCTAAAAAAGCTCCAATCATCGCCATTAGTTTTATATCCCCGCCGCCCATAGATTCTGTCTCTCCCTGAATAGGCGGCCTCTTGAGTATTTTAAAATAAACTAAATCAAAGGTAAACCCAGTAAGATAGATTATCCCGCCGCCGGCAATTATCCCCAAAAATGAATTAAGCATAGGCTTAAAATTAAATAAAAGCGGTTGCAGATTGATTCCCTTAATGCTGACTAATATGAACCCGATAATCATCCCTCCTACGGAGATTTCATCAGGTATGATGCGGTGCTTGATATCCACAAAAGTAGCAATAATTAAACTGCAGGCAAAAAGAGTATAAAGAATAAAATCATAGCTGAGTCCCCAGCGGCTAAAGAACAAAACAAAGACGGTTGCAGTTAATAATTCAACTATCGGGTAACGCAGGGAAATCTTTCCTTTGCAGAAGCGGCACTTGCCCCCTAAAATTATGAAACTAAGAAACGGTATATTATCGTACCCGGGAATTCTTTTCTTACAGTGCGGGCAATGCGAGCGCGGCCAGACAACCGATTCACCCAGGGGCATCCTGTGGATACACACATTTAGGAAGCTGCCGACTGCGGAACCAAATGCAAATATCAATATTTTTGCAATCATAGCTCTTTTACTCCTTCATTTAAGGCATTGCGCATTATAGTAATGGGTGCTTTTTTATTAGTCCATAATTCAAAGGAGGATGCCCCTTGATATAAAAGCATCCCCAGCCCATTGGCAATGCGTGCACCTTTTTGTTTTGCAACTCTTAATAGTTTTGTCTCAGAAGGGTTATAGATTAAATCATAAACCAACAAATCTTTATGTATAATATTTTCACTGACTAAGCACGGATCTCCCTCTTTCATGCCTACAGGAGTTGCGTTGATAAGTAAACCGGAATCCTGAATATTCAACTCCTCGACACTGCCTGCCTGAATAAACTTTATATCATTAAAGGTTTGCTTCAAATGGTTGACTAGCGCCTTTGCTTTTTCACTATCTATATCGTAAATGCTGATCTCTCTTGCGCCTTTTTTGCTTAGCATTACCGCTATTGCTTTACTGGCCCCGCCTGCGCCTAAAATAGCAATACTCAAATTTTGCAATTCAAACCTTAGTTCCTCCAACAGGTGCTTAACAAAACCTTCGCCATCAGTATTAAACCCTTCCAATTTACCCTGAGAAACTATAATGGTATTCACTGCTCCAATTAATTTTGCCTCTTCAGATAAACTATTTAAAAAAGGCACAACCTTTTCTTTATATGGAATGGTTACGTTCAGACCTAAGATTTTTTGCTCGTTTAAGGAACTTAAGAAGCTCCCTAAAGCTTGCGGTTTCTTTTCAAAAAGTCTATATTCGGCATTAATTTTGAGGTAGGAAAATGCGGCATTATGCATTCTAGGCGAGAGGCTGCTGTTTATCGGATAACCGATTAGCCCGTAGATTAGTTTTTGCTGGCTCATCTATTGAAAATTATGCTGAAAAGTATCCGCCAATGAGAATCTTTAAAGAAAGCAAAAGGCTGAGGGTAAAGTGACATCAACTCATCGGCTATTTCATCCTCGGCGAGTTGCCTCATTTTCTTTGGCAAGTCCGGCCTTTGAGGGTCTACCTTTGGAAATCCGCCATAGATGAGGTTCCAAAATCTGTTCCAATCACTCTGGGTAAAACCGATGAATGGCTCTCCGATGTAGGCCTTTAATTCCTCTTCTCTCTCTACGAGAGTAACAGGCCGGCGCCTTTCCAAGTCCTGGCTGAATTGGAAGAAAAAATTGTCATAATAAATCTTAAATCTTTCGGCATGATGCAGCCACAAATCTTTTATTGAGCCCTGATATTTAATCAGTAAAAAAATGGAGAGAAAACCAATAATTAGAAAAACTTTAGGCAGGAGCCTTTTAAGCCACATATTTATTGACGGCAGCCAGGTACGCCAGCAATGACGCTTCAACGATGTCGGTACTGGAACCTCTGCCTGAGACAACTTTATTTTTGATTTTTATTTTTAAATTTACCTCTCCGATCGCATCCTTGCCCTGTGTTACGGCCTCTAGCCTATAATCCACGAGTTCGCTTTTTATGCCGATAATCTTATCAGCTGCTTTATAACAGGCATCTACCGGCCCGTCTCCGGAGGATGACTGTGAAAATAACTTGCCTTTCTTTTTCAATTCCACATCGGCTTGGGGGAGAATATCTGTTCCGGAATCTACCCTAAAACTTTTCAATTGCCAGACAGGCTTAATTACCCTTATTTCATCTTCGACTATGGTTATTAAATCATCATCAAAAATATTTTTCTTTTTATCGGCTAACTGCTTAAAACGCACAAAGGCTGCCTCAAGCTGAATCTGGTTCAATTTGAAGCCTAATTGCTTTAAGCGTTCATCAAAGGCGTGCCTTCCCGAGTGCTTACCCAATACCAATCCTACTCCATAAAACCCTACATCCTGCGGCTTTATGATTTCATAGGTAGTGCGCTCCTTTAAGACGCCATCCTGATGTATCCCGGATTCATGCCTGAAGGCATTAGCGCCCACTATTGCCTTATTTGGCGCAATTAAAAAACCTGTCAGTTTACTTACTAAACGGGAGGTCTTATAAATCTTATTTTTATTTATATCGGTTTTAAGATTCCCGAAGATGTCCTGGCGCGTATCAATAGCCATCACGATTTCTTCCAAAGACGCGTTTCCTGCACGCTCCCCTATCCCGTTGATAGTGCATTCTACCTGCCGCGCGCCGTTTTTTATTGCCTGCAGGGAATTTGCCACACCCAGGCCTAAATCGTTATGGCAGTGAACAGATATTATCGCCTTGTCAATATTGGAAACATTTCCTTTTATTGCCGCAATCAAATTGCCGAATTCTTCTGGTTCGGTAAAGCCGACTGTGTCAGGGATGTTTACGGTAGTTGCACCGGCATCAATAACAGCTGCAATTACCTTAAAAAGAAATCCCCTTTCGCTGCGGGAGGCATCTTCCGGAGAAAACTCTATGTCCGGGCAATACTTCTTTGCGTATTTTACGCTGTTAACAGCCAGGCGCAATATTTCATCCTCCGCCTTCTTTAATTTATATTTCATATGAATCTTGGAGGTTGCCAGGAAAACATGTATACGCGGCCGTTTAGAATATTTTATCGCCTGATATGCTGCGTCAATATCTTTATTGATTGCCCGGCTTAACCCGCAGATAACCGGGCCCTTAATGGACTTGGCAACAGCTTTAACCGCCTCAAAATCACCTTTTGAAGAAATTGGAAAGCCGGCCTCAATGATATTTACGCCCAAATCAGCTAGTGCCTGGGCTACTTCTAATTTTTCTTTTTGATTAAGAGACGCCCCCGGCGCCTGCTCTCCGTCTCTTAAGGTTGTATCGAATATAATTATTTTTTCCATATTAAATGAGCCCACAACTTACGGAGCGCGAGCGACGTAAGTTGTCTGGGCGAATTTATCCTCCGGCTGCGAAGCAGCCAGAGGATCTGAGTTCTATTTCTTCATCCAAGGCATCATTAATGAGTCCACAACTTACGGAGTGTCAGCGACGTAAGTTGTATGGACGAATTAATTTCGCCGAATGCGCTAAAATTACAAAGTCCCCGAAAGGGAATGGAACAGAATTTTAGCGCAGCTTATGAGGCGAAACTACGCCTTCTTCATCCAAGGCATCATCTCTCTGAGTTGCCTGCCTACCTCTTCTATTCTATGCTCGTCGCCTTCCTTTAATAACCTGTTAAAATTCTGCCTGCCGGTTTCATTCTCTTTAATCCACTCGCGGGCAAACTTTCCGGATTTTACTTCTTTTAAAATTTTCTGCATTACCTTGCGGGTCCTGGCATTAATAATCATGGGGCCGCGCGTCAGATCACCGTAACAGGCAGTATTGGAAACTCTTCGCCGCATACCGCTGATACCTACTTCCTGGATTAAATCAGTAATCAACTTTAACTCATGTAAAACTCCAAAATATGCAATCTCAGGCTGGTATCCTGCTTCAATTAAGGTATCGAACCCTGCCTTGATTAATTCCGTCACCCCGCCGCAAAGCACTGCCTGTTCTCCGAACAAATCAGTTTCTGTCTCTTCCTCAAATGTAGTCTCAATCACTCCTGCGCGGGTTCCGCCAATTGCCTTAGCATAAGCCAAGGCTAACTGTTTTGCCTGACCTGTTGCATCCTGAAAAACTGCCACAAGGCAGGGAACTCCCTTGCCTTCTTCATACATGCGCCTTACCAGTGCTCCCGGACCTTTTGGTGCAACCATAAAAACATCGACATTCTTCGGAGGTTTTATCTGTTTAAAACGAATATTGAAACCGTGGGAAAAACAAAGCGCCTTTCCCTTTTTTAAATTCGGCTTGATATTTTCTTTATAGACCTTTGCCTGGACATGGTCTTGAGTCAAAATCTGGATTATATCTGCAGCTTTAGCTGCTTCATCTACCGACATCGGAATAAAACCGTCTTTCTTGGCCAACTCATAATTAGGTGTTCCTTCCAGCTCCGAAACCAGCACACGGCAACCGGAATCGCGCAGGCACAGCGCCTGGCCGCGTCCCTGAATGCCATAACCGATGATAGCAATTGCCTTATCCTTTAAAAAACTTAAGTCTGCATCATTATCATAATAAATCTTTGCCATTTTCTCCTCCCTTATGCCATCGCAATTCTGCCTGTCTTGACTAATTCCTTAATTCCAAACTGACTTAATCCTACCAATAATTGTTTAATCTGTTCCTGATTTCCCACGGCTTCGATGATGGCTGTATCGCCTTTATGCGATACAATCTTAGCCATATGCTTTTCTAACATGGCTTCTAATTTAACCTTGTCCTTGGCAGAATAACTTATTTTTGCCAGAATAAGCTCCCTATCCACGTGCTCTTTCTTAGTAAAATCAGTCACCGTAATCACATCTACCAGTTTATTCAATTGCTTTTTTATCTGCTCCAGAATTTTTTCATCCTCTGCCTCAACTACAATAGTCATATAAGATATACTTGGCTCCAGGGTTTCAGAAACCGCCAAAGAAGCGATATTATAACCGCGGGCGCTGAATAAGCCGGCAATACGCGCTAACACCCCGAATTTATTTTCTACCGATACTGAAATTGTATGCCTCATTATGCCAATCCTTCTATCATCTGGTTTATGGCTTCCCCTGCCGGGACCATAGGATAGACATTCTCTTCAGGTTCGATATGAAAATCAACAAGCACGGTATTGTCTATCGCCAATGCCTTCTCGATTGCCGGCCGCACATCCTCTTTTTTAGTAACGCGTATCCCGACAGCGCCGTAACTTTCAGCCAGCTTCACAAAATCAGGGCCGGTAATACAGGTATGGGAATAACGCTTCTTATAAAATAACTCCTGCCACTGCCGCACCATACCCAAGTACCCGTTATTCAATATCATCACCTTGACATTGATTTTATTACAGACGCAGGTAGCCAGCTCCTGTATGTTCATCTGTATTGAGCCGTCTCCGGCAATATCAATGACTGTCTTTTCGGGGCACCCAAGCTTTGCACCCATAGCAGCCGGAAAGCCAAAACCCATAGTCCCTAATCCTCCGCTTGAGATAAAGGTACGCGGATAATTATATTTATACCACTGCGCTGCCCACATCTGGTTCTGGCCGACTTCAGTCGTAATGATAGCCTCGCCCCTTGTTATCTCATCAATCTGTTCAATAACATACTGCGGCTTAATTTTCTCGCTTTCTTTGTACTTTAAGGGGTATTTTTTCTTAAAACCATCTACTGTCTTTAGCCAGTCAGAGGTATCGGGTAGCTTTTTAATCTGCTCCAGCAATTCTCCTAGGATATTCTTAGCATCACCGACAATCGGTATATCCACCCTGATATTCTTGCTGATTGATGAAGGGTCAATATCTATATGCACAACTTTTGCCGCTGGGGCAAAGGTGTCAATCCTTCCGGTAACACGGTCATCAAAACGCGCGCCCACGGCAATAATCAAATCAGACTCCATGGTGGCGTGATTTGCGAAGCCCGTGCCATGCATGCCAAGCATACCTAAAGAAAGCCTGTGCGTCGCGGGGAAACCTCCTATACCCATTAAAGTCCAGGTTACAGGCGCCTGTATTTTTTCTGCCAATTCCCTTAAAACAACGTGGGCGCCGCTTGCGATAATACCTCCGCCGACGTAAAGCAAGGGCTTCTTGGAATTAGCGATAAGCTTGGCAGCTTTTTTAATCTGTCCGGGGTGGCCAAAATAAGTAGGCTTGTAACTGCGTAGCGAAACACTCTCCGGCCAGATAAATTCCGCTTCTTTCATCTGGATATCAGAAGGGATATCAATTAAAACAGGGCCCGGCCTTCCGGTTGATGCAATAAAAAAGGCCTCGCGCACAATGCGGGATAAATCATTTACATCTTTAACCAGGTAATTATGCTTGGTAATGGGCCTGGTAATACCGGTTACATCTGCCTCCTGGAATGCGTCATTGCCGATTAAATGCGTCTTTACCTGGCCGGTAATTGCTACCATAGGGATAGAATCCATATAGGCATTGGCAATACCTGTCATCAGATTAGTGGCTCCCGGCCCTGAAGTAGCGACACAAACTCCGGGTTTACCGGTTGCCCGCGCATAGCCGTCGGCAGCATGCGCA
>JAQUAH010000013.1 GCA_028687345.1 Candidatus Omnitrophota bacterium
GCCTGCAAAAACTGCAGAGGATAATATTCAGCCGCAGGAAGTTGTAGCGCCTCAGGAAACACCTACTCCAACAACGCAATCCAGAGCTCCGCCTGAGGACAAAGTTGAAATTGAACCTGCAGCGCACTCCCAGCCAAGTTCTAAGCCCATCAAGACATTTATTGGTACACTTAAAGAAAAAACAAAAGATTTACAGATTAATTTGGGTTTAACCCGAAGAAACCTTGCAAAATGGATAGTTACGGCAGAAACTTTCTTCGCTCAGCTTCCAACGCAAATTACATCTGCAATCGCTGAAGCAGCCCAGGTTCAGCCAGTTGCTGTTCTAACTCCAAATCCCGCTTCGTTACCAGAAACAAAAACACCCCCATTAGCGGTTTATCCAGTAGATGTGCAGCCCGATGTACAAGCGCAAGAAACAGCTAAGATAGAAAGGAATATTTATGAGCCTAAAGAGCCGATTTTGGAATTTAGAGGCATTCAGGTTTTAGTTGATGGTGAGCCTTTCTATGGCTTGACTCTTGAGGCCCAGACCTTTAATGATTCTGATATCCAGCGTCTTATTGGTAACGCCCACCGAACCTATTATCCTCTCCCCTTGGATTTCTTAGGAAAAATTATTGCTGCTGGCAAAACAAAAGTCTTGTTTGTTGGCATTCCATACGATGACTTTGCCTATACTGATCACCTTACCTCTTACTGGGGTAAGGCGCTGCCTCCAAAAGAGGCAAGGATTAGCATTGCCGCAGGCAATTATATTAATTATATGCGCGAAGTCTTGGCCGCGACAGCAGGCAAAGTCAAGGTGATTTTCGAATTTGGCAATGAATATAACCTTTGGACGCATCAGGAACCTGGGATATGGTTTGGCATATTAAATACCGCAGCACAAGAAGTGCACAGGCAATTAGGCAGGGAAGTAGTGGTCTCTACGGTTCTCGGAGACAAACCGGCAGACTTTGCTGCAGCCCTGGCAACCGATGTTGATTTATTAGGCGTGAATTGCTTCCGTGACCTCAATTCATTACTGAGCGATTGGCAAGGTGCTGAAAAAGTTGCCGGTATTGAGAAGCCGCTTTATGTATCAGAGGCAGGTGATACATCACAGGAAAGTGAAGAACATCAGAAAGAATACGTATCAAATATCTGGCAGCAGGCAAAAGAATTGGGTATGAGCATTCTCTTTATGAGTTTTGAGGATAATCAGAGAAAAGGCGGAGAGAAAGATAGGCAAGACCATAGGGAAGATTACTGGGGATGGTTAAGAGAAGACGGCAAACCCAAGTCAGTTTATGAGGCGATGCAGGAAGAATGGTTGGTTCAACAGCCACAAGCTACCCAGCTTGTAGTCAAAGAGCCGATTCAGTTTGCAGTCTATGGGGAAGGGATAGAAGGGAATTCAATAATAGTATCCTTAGATGAGCCATTTGAATTTACCTATCAAGGAGAGCCGGTCCAGGCAGTGATTATCCAGGAAGGCGAGAATTTCTGTTTACAATCCGCAGGTCAGGAAATTTCCGTGGAAGAAGTTACAGAGGAGAATTTTGGTATTGTAATTCATAATATCTTTAGCGAGCCTTCTACCGATACCCTGCAAAAAGAAATGGAGGGTATGGATAGGGAAATACAGAAGAAAATAGCGGAAATCGAAGAAGAATTACACAAGAGGCAAGAGAAAACCCGGGAGAGCGGAGACCTGTTAAATACAGAATTGAAAAAATTAGAGGTTGCCGAACAGAGGACCCGCGAGAGAATCGAAGAGTTAAAACAGCTGTTTGCTTCTGCTCGCGCCATTGACCAGGATAGATATTTCCATGCGCAGTCAGAAAAAGCAACTCAGATGGTGAGACTGCAGGAATTAGAAATCCGCATGGCTGAGCAGTACATTTATTCCATCCGCATGAAGTACGTCAAGTTCCTGCAGGAGAAACTCAAAGGCTTGAAGCTTGAGCGCAAGAACGAGATTGCTATCGGATTAGGCATAGGCAATTTTGGTTATCCTGTTTTTGGCCCCTTGGGAATTATGGCTGAAGGCGATGACCTTTTCCCTGAAGGAAGACTTTTACGTGTTGCCTCAGGGCTAGTTGAGCAGGGCAGCACTTTTACGCCTATGGCAGCAGCGGTACTTATCAATGACGTTCTGCAGATAATCCAGAAGGAAAGAAATAGCACGCTGCAACGTTACGGCGGAATAGAGAAGAATAGGATTCCGGGAGGGCTTGTTGCTACCATAGACGGATTGCTTGAATATAATTCAGATACGCGTTCCTTTGAAAAAGTTTATGGAGAAACCATTAAGATTGCCGACTTCTTTGATTTGAACAATCCTTTATCCTTCCTGCTTGAACTCATCGGATTGAAAAAATATTATCCGGCCATTGTAACCTTTGGCACGACTGAAATTGAGATTATGGATGAGGCATTCCGCAACACCAAACAAAACGTAATCTATGAAGTCATGAGAGGATTAGAAAGATGGACGACAACGAACGAGACCAGCCGCGAGAAGTTAGAGGCGTTATGGAAGAACGGAAAAGTCACCAAGGAAGTTACTCCCGAAGGCGATGTGTATTTGTCATTAGAATACGATAAATGTTTTGGCTATAGGGTAAAGAGGGATGGAACAGTTGAGAAAGTGGATTGGGATGAATATGTTACTGCATATATTATAAAGAAACACCTGCCCGTTATTGAGAAAGGCGGGACACAACAGGATTGGCTGCTTTTTGGAGAAGACATTGATGTATTGAAAGTCTTTGATAATTTAGCGGAGCTATTCTTCAAGAGGCTAAATCAACATCAACGCCACTTTACCGTTAATATCAAGCAGGATGGCGACTACGTATATATTTCTAACCCCGGAATTCAAGATAGCGATGGAACGCGAAATCCGTATTTCTGGAGATATGTTGGTAGCGCTGAGCAGTTGAGAGCGCTCCTTGAAAAACGCGGGGTAGTTGAGCAGGTGTCTGAGAGCGAGTATGCGGTTACCATAAACGAAGGTTACCGGGCAACGGATGATAAGGAAGAGAAAGATGCTTTAAAGGTTTCCTTTGAATACCGCAATGTATATTATACCGAGGTTTTACACAAGGTGCTCAGGTTTATTCCTCAGGCAAAGCCTTTCTTGGAGGATATGAATGCCTGGATTGCTCCGGGGCATTCCACGCAAATGGCGAGTATCAATAATATTCAGGACCTGGGGTTAAGGCTTCTTATCCTGCAGCATTTCGGAGGGCTGCTTGACCCAGCAACAGGCAAAATAGTTAAGGTCTTTACTTCTCCCGAAGATGTACCGCAGGTAAAATGGGTTGCCCTCAGTAAATTCCCGCACAGGGATGCACAGACCAATATCAAGACTGTTTATGAAGACGGCTCACCGGTTTTAGCCAAAGGTGTTCCGGTTGACCCGGTGACTGGTTTCGTAGTGGTCTTTGGTTTAAAGAATGCCTTTCTGGATTACCAGTTGTTTAGCGGAAAGTATCCGTTGGCTGAGGTTGATTCCGGTATATTCCGTCAGGTTGTATTAGATAAAAAAGAAATGCCGCAGGAAGGCAGGGATTCATTTATATTAACTTATCCTGGCGCGCTTTATCCATTCTTACCCAAAGAAAAGAAAATGGTAAGGGATTTGGCCCTCGAGGAGGCAGGAAGAGTATTTACCTTGATGGAAAAAGCCAGGGATGAAGAATTCTTGGCCAAGTACGGATTAGAATATAAGCCGGAACAGTATAGAATTTATTACAATGCGGGGTTCTTGGGGTTGGAAAGAAAGCCAAGAGAGTTGGCACCTGGCCAGCGCGTATATGCTGACCGCGAGAACGGCAAGTTTTATTTAGTCCAGGAACGCGAGGATAAAAAGGCCTATTTAATCACTCCCGAGGGCAAGACCATAAGAGAGGCGCAAGAGGCTGACGCAGATTATATAAAACAAATTCAGTTCCTCACCAGGGACCAGATGCGCTACTTTGACATTAAACTCATCCCGCAGCATTTTATCTATCACTATACTGAGCGCTTTGGCCTATTAGAATCCAAGAAGCAGAAGGATATTGAGCCGTATATCCAGGTATTTGAAGATGCCGGAACTTTATATCGGGCATATGTAGGAACTAAGGTTAAAGTTAACGGAGTGGATGAAAAACAGAAGAATACTGATAACGAAACAATATATTTCAAGGCAGGGACCATTATTACCACTGCTTCCAGATATACTGATAAATCCAGCTATAGCCTGGCAGAGGATGTGGTAATCAACGGTGTTAAATTACGTAAGGGTACGAAAGTTGCTGTGGTGCGGCCATATACTCCAGAACAGGATATACTTATGAAAATAGTCACGCCTCATCGCGGCACAATTCATGTGCGCGATTTCCGCGATGCGCCTATAAGATTAAAGACTATCTCGGCAAATGATGAGTTCGCAGTGGATATAAACGGAGACGGAGAGGATGATTTCTTCTATACCGCAGGCATGACTATAAGCCTTGATTATGACCGCGGTTATGCCTATCTTATTGAGCGGGAAGGAAAGAAATACATTATACCTGCAGTGGTCGAATATGGTATCAGCACGCCGGAAAAATTACGTAATGCCAAGAAAAATATGTTTATAGACCCCAGTGCGCCAATATCAGAGGCAGTAAAAGAAGTTGCACACGATGGCAGATTAACCAAATACCGTTTTGGCATACCCGAGAAGGAAAAGAATTTCTTAAGCCTCTTTAATGCTGATTTTGTGAAGGCCTTCCGTGAGCATGTTGATGCAGGCATAGCACGCGGTGATTATCCGGCATACTATATACATCTGCTCAATGATTTTGAAAAATATCTGCATATCTATACCACTGCCTATAAGGCATTTAACCGGGAAGGGAAAAATGCTCAAGAGGCAGAGCAACAGGCGCGCAGGTTTGCCTTAAAGGAATTAATGGATGCCTTGCGCGAAGACCAGATAAGATTCTATAAGAAAATCAGGGCAAGCAAAGAGGTAAGAACATATTTTGACCGCTTACGTGATGTTATTGAGCAGGCGAAGATAAAGGAAGAAGCGCTTGAGGATATCTTAGACCAATTAGATAAAGTAATCGCACAGGCAGAAAGAGTTGATATTCACTTAGAGGGTCTTCTTGAGGCAGCGCGCAGGGTAAAAGAGGCAGAGCTTGAACGCACGGTTGCTTTCATCGGAACTATCCGCAGTATTATTGAAGGCATACAGAATTTTGCCGCGCAACAGCAGCTTCTTGCTAATGCCCAGGCCGGGATTGAGGATTTAAATAATGAATTGCAGGTGCTTAATGCTGATGCTAATACGCCCTGGAGCATTGCCTGGTTGACTACGCAGCGTGACATCGCCCAGTCTCGAGGCGCTTCTGCAACAGAAATCGGGCGCTGGCAGACATTGATTAATAATTATCAGACACGGCTGAATGAAATTGGCTCACCTATACAGCCGCGCACCGAGCTTTATTATGCTACCCAAAATATTAATTTTGAAAGGCAGAAGTTAGACATAATTAGAACAAAGCTAGGTATGGATTTTGCCCAGGCAGCAATTATCGCCGGTTCATCTACAGATTCAAAGAATTTAAATGAAGTAAGCAGGAGACGCCTCTGGATGCGGGTGAGTACTACTGCGATAGATATAGCCGAAAGATTTATCGGGTTAAGATTCCAGGACATTGAGCGACAGCAGAAAGCGCAGGGTATTGAGTATTATAATTTCAGAATCGAAAGTATGTTGAATACACAGGATTCCCTGGCTAATTTAGCGCAAATAGAAGCTACTTTAGGCCAGGAGACTGTTGATGCTGCACAGAGAGCCCTTGATGAAGCTGCAGGCCATTTGGAAGAAGCACAGGATTATGTAACACAGGTAGAAAATAATCTAAATGAGGCGAAGCAACAGTATGTACGTCTTTTAGGCATATACAACCAAGATGAAAGCAATCCATTGGTGCAACAGGCAGCCGGAAACGTTGAGGCCTTAACCCGGGAACTGGAACGGGCGAACAATGGCGTAGATTTCTATCAGGGAGAAGTTGCTGCAGCGACAAATTATCAAATACTTGTAACTCAGCAGCTCTATTTATATCAGAATCCTGATAGCGGGGCCCCGCAGACAACCGATATTGTCGAAATCAGGCAAAACACGCGCGACCAGATTCACGCGCTCGTAGAAGGCCGTGATTTATCGCAATTATCCGCTGAAGAATTACAGCATATATTCCTGCAAATGGATATCTATGCGCGAGCAGGGGAGGTAGAGGCCAGGGGATTCCAGGAGAACTGGCAAAGCTTGCAGGTTGATATCGTGCGCGCCGGTAATACCTACTACCAGGGCCAGGTTAACAGCTTAAGCACCGATGTTACAGTAAGGGGCCAGCAGTTAGAGGCATATTTAGAAAGCGCAACTGCAGGCCTGCATGCAGCAGAATTGGCTGAACAATCACCTGAATTTCTTGACCAGGCCAATCAGAACAACATTACCATTTATTCCGCGGATTATTACCGCAGGCTTATTGCCGACATCCAGTCACAGCAAGCCCAGTTAGAGGCCGTGCAGAATAGTCTCAATGCAGGATTTAATTGGGATACGGATCCCATGGGTTCGTTCACAAACTTGAATAATAGCCGCTTATCCAATTTAGAGTTTGAAGACTTCCGTGCCCAACAGGGATATGATTTCTTAAGGAGACAGAGGACCGAAGATTTAATCCGTGAGGATTTAAATAGGCTTGAAGAAGAAAGAAGAACGCCTGAACAAATTGAAGCAAGGTTAGATTTGGAAGCCAATACCCCCGGCACTGATCTTTATGATGCCAGGGTATACACAGAAACTACTGCTAGTGACCTTGAGGAATTTCGTAGCGAATCCCAGGAGCCGTTCTACAACGTTACAACACTCCAGCAGGAAGAGGCAAATTTAGAAAATACTACAATCCGCAGGGAAGATGCGTGGGACAGCTTTATTGAATTAAGGGATTCTTTAGAAGATGCCAATGCGCAAAGAGTGGATATATTCAACGTCACCAGAGTTCCTTTCATGCAGGGTGGTTTGCACAAGAAGGATCAGATTCCTCTTATACTCAATGCTCTTTCTGCTTTTGGCGGACAGTACTTAGGTCCGTTAGCCGGTATCTTGGGAAGTGTTCGTTCTATCGTCTCCGCATTCTCAGATAGAAAAGCAGACCGCGAATTGGTTGAAAATATAGAGAAAACTTCTGTTGAAAGAGAAAAGATGCTTAATGAGCTGCAGCGCCTTATGGATAGCCAGATCAGAATGATGCGCGAGAATGGCATACTAAAAGAAGATGTTGCCAATGCCAGGATTTTCGGTGAAGAGATTGAGTTTGATGCTAAGAACTCTATTACCCAGAATGCTGAAGAATTTGCCAAGATGCTCGCTGGTTACGGCAAGACACTCCCTGTAGAGAGACAGGCAGACTTTAGAGATAATGCCCAGAGGTTGGTTATTCTATTAAAGGTTTTTGATGAGGCTACCCGCAGGTTCATTTTGACAGAGACTGAACTGAACGCTGTTGCAAAAGGCACTGAGCTTGAAAATCCTTACTTAACCGAAGAACAGAAACAACAGGCTAAGGAAGGCAAGGTCAAGGAGGTTTTTGCTGATTTTATCCGCGCAGGAGCATTTCTAATGAACGGGTTTACGCAAAACACGCGCGTGCGTATTCCAGTCTTTGGAAAACGGATCTGGATTGTGGTTGAGCCATTACAGGAATTAGGCCTTCAGCCAATGCAAGGCCAAGGATTGCCTGCAACCAGGGGCGGAATTAGGTTTGTTGAAGAATCCGAAGATGGCAAGGTGAATGTTGCCGGTGAGGTAGGCCTAAGACACAGCGAAAAAGTAGAGGATCAGGGAGTACAGAATCGCTTAGGAAAACCGTGGAAGAATCTCCCTGGCTGGCGCAGGGATTATGAAACTAAGGATTATTGGGGTATTTATGGCTTAACTTCCATTGTTTTAGATTTAGACAATGGTGATACCTTCTTAGGGTTTAGCGGTTACGGTGAATATAATCCTGAGCAGGGCACAATGATGGCTGGCGCAGGCGCTGAATATCGCAAGCGTATAAAAGATGAACTCTGGTTTGTAGTCAGGGGCGGTGCGCTTTACTTATACGGAAAAGACACAGCTACTTATGATATACCAACCCAGATACCATTGGTTAGTATGCCATGCAATTATTCTTATTCAGCTTCCAGTTTAATTGCCAAATTTAATGTCGGAGTTAGGAAAGAAAGAGAAACCGATCCTTCCCGTTACTGGGAAATATCTTTCTACGGAGTAGCTGATGATTCTATTTATGCCAATAGGACCGGAGCAGGCGTAGAAATATTATCCCATGATGAGACATACGTGAACGGTTGGCATATTGATGAGAATTTAGATTTACAGATAGGGAATAAGCCATTAGCCAACTTCACCTTCCAATTAGAGAAAGGCGGATTTAAAGGCGACCAGTTTACAGTTGAGACAGCTTTTGACGGGGCTGAAACCCAGATAAGATTAATGGCTACCGTAGATTTATCTTTGCGGCCGGAAAAGGTAGCAGACTTTATTGAAGATTTTAGCAGTAAAATTCTAAAAGTTAAAGACCCTGATGCCAGATTCGTTGCTAAGGGTGGCTTGATAAACGGCGAGCCGGTATTATTTGTAGGGTTGGGGGTGCGCTGGATAGATGACTGGACTTCAGCCAGGTATCCTGAGTTACCCGGCATGGATAACGCAGGTTCTATTATTGGTGAGATGCCGCGCATAGGCACATACGACGATCTTATTGATCATGAACACACCCTTGCTGTAGATAGAACTATTCCTTTAATGGATAGAGCTGAACGCGAAAGCTTCATTAGCCAGCATGCTATTGTCCGGCTATTAGGTGAGGAAAATAAAGAAGTCAAGGATGCAGAATTGAAGTGGATTTTATCCCAGATACAGGGAGGCAATTTACCTGAGACCTATGAATCCGACGCAGCGCAGACCGCAAAAAGCCACCTGCTTACGATAAGTTATGCTGTGGAGTTCTTGCTGGAGCATGGTCAGATTGAAAGAGCTGCCGCATTGCTTGATTTCTACTTACAGCGATTAACAGGATTAAGAAGGGCGTATCCGCAGGAAAAGAATAAGTTTAGGGGTTTTGAATACGTCTTGGATTTTGGAAAGCCGGTAGCTAATCTACCTGATGCAGCAAAGGTGCTTAGTTTCGCCAATATGAGATTTGCCTTATCCGTATTGAATTATATGGAGAAAACCGATGATATGCGCTTTGTAGTGCTTTTCAATGGGTTACTCGGTGAACCGGTATTTAAGAAAGGGAAGCTGGAAAAGTTCGATAGTGGCATGCTTGCTATGCTCAGGGATGTTGATGAGGATGCTGTTGCACTGAGCTTATCTCCCGAATCAAATATCTTAAGGACCGAGGACCAGATACTCTTGGTTGCCTTGTTAAGGCGCGCTATTGATTTCTATTCAGCCGGTGAATTCAAGAACACAGAAACCGCACAGGCATATAGAGAGGTTGAGTGGAAAGTGCGTAACTACTTAAGAAGGTATGCGTTTGACTATGAGAAAGGATTTATAACAGAAGCGCGCCTTGAGGTTGAAACTAAGAAAAAATTAATCGGCGAAAGAAAAATTAGCAGTCTCTATACAAAATCATATTCTTCAACCCGCACTCAGGCATTGGCATTATCCGTGTTTGGGGTAAAAGGCTTACAGGCAGAGTTTGGATTAGGGGCATATTTATTAGATGACATTGATGACAGGAAGTCGCATTATGAATTCTATATCGGCTCAGGTTCAACTCTTCAGCTGAAAAACTTTATCCGTGCTTCTTCTTATGCTATGGATGACCAAAAGTTAGGAGAGCAGGTTTTGATTTGGTTTAAACAAAATGCTAAAGGACTTGATAATAAGCCATTATTTAAAGAATTAGAAGAATTAGTTGCAGATTATCTACAACATAACAACAGGCAGGGTGAGGATAGTGTAGCGCAAACAGTTTATCGGGCAATGGCGCAAAATAAAGCCGATGTTGAGTTTATTCATCCTTATAGCGGAGAGAAATCTACCCTTGGGTTATTCGACGCAGTCTCCGGGGCAGAAAAGGCAAGAAAAAATGGCGAAAAAATCGGCTCTATCACTGATACGTCTTATGTTATTGAAGCATTGAAAATATTGGCAGAATATTATAAAGAAACAGATCTTGCGCACTATCAGGAATTAATAAGAGAAATCGAGGGCTTATTGGCTGATATTGAAAAAACTGCCTATGTGCGCTCAAGCGGTAAGAGCTACCCGCAGACCACCTCAGTCAATTCAGTCGTCAACAGAGGAGACGGCCGGAGTTCATTATTAGGCAGGCACGCTCAATCAGTAGCTGCAACTTCCTTGGTTGGCTTAGCCTTAAACGGGGTCAATGAGGTTACAGGCGAGATAAACGGCATTACCAATGACAGGTCTCAGAATGAGCTGCTTGTAGAAGCCAATATCATGGAGCAAAGGTTAAAAGATGCCAAGTTGGCATCTGATGAACTTCCTGAGTCGCAGTGGGTTGAGGGTTATGTTTTAGTCAGGCAGGGAGACAACTGGGTAAGGCAGGAACTTGATGAGCAGGCCTTCAGGAATCTCTTCTCAGGAGAGAATAAAAGAAGATTGAAGGATTTGCCAAGCGAAGAGAGAGAATCCTTAACAATTCCAGCTTGGGTTCCTGATTATGCAGTTGTAGAAGAGCAGCGGATTATTGTCCCTGCGTTGCGTTTCATTGCCGGCACTGATTCAATCCAAATTGAATCCGCGGCATTGCAGGAATACGGCATAGGTTACTATTTTGATAGGGTTGACTCTTACACATTAACTGCAGAGGATGAAAAATATCTACTCACCCCCTATGCTTATCTAGAGGATAAAATATTAAGGCCGCAAGTTGAAGCAATATTCGGTGCGTTGAATCTGCGTTATGCTACTACCGAAGAAGTAAAGACATATCTCGATTCACTTACTGAGCAAAAGCGTAAAGAAGCAAATGAGTATATGCAAGGCCTGCCAGCCAAAGATAAGCCAAAGGCTTATGTTGCGCTTACAGACCCTGCGCATAAAGAACCCATTATCCTGCCTTCAAAGAGCGTGATTCTGCCTCTTGGCGAAGGCTGGCTTCCCTTAGGAGTTAAATTAGGCTGGCGTCTGCTTGAGAGAAAAAGAGAAGGCTTGCAAGGTTATGGATTTGTTTATCAATATGGAGAGGAGCCTATTTTAGTAACCCAGAAATACCTTAAAGATGCTATTGACCAGGGTAGGCTAATTACTGAGAAAATTGAGACAGAAGAAGACAAAGAAGCAGAAAAAGACATACTTAAGATAGATGGTAAAGTCTATGAGCCCGGCATGTTAGCACAGCAGATACTCAAAGATCTACAGCATGAGACCTTCACGGTTTCGGGACAAGGACTTTATACCGAGAAAGATTTGGTTGACGCGATTATGGCCGGGGTAATTACTACCGATTCTGTAGAAGTTGATGGCAAGAGAATTCTTTGTCTCAATGATGAAGAGGCAGGGATTCCTACCGAAGCCTTGCAGCGTGAACTTGACTTTTTACAGGGTAGACTTTATTTTGATGGTTTCGAATTTAATACCGAAGGATACGGCTTACCGGTCTTGGGATTCATTAGAAAACCTGATGAACGCGGGTTCCTCTCCACGCCCATTACCACTGAAGAAGAACTAAAAGCCTTGCGTGCCAAACAGGTAGGAGGAAGCTACTTATGGTTCTACGATGCAAATAGGGACTGGAGAAAAGAAGATAATGAAGAAGTAGCTGCGTTTGAAGTCCCGGTGGATAAGTACATTGAACAAGATGGCAAGCTTATCTTTAACGCTGAAGCAGAAAAATTATTGTTACAAGGATGGAAGCCTGTTTTTTCTACCTTTACTGATTTTAGCCCACAAGGGCTTGAAGCCATAGCCAGGATTTATAGAGAAAATTTAATGCTAACCAGAATGCGTAGGGAAAGAAATAGCGCTGCTGTTGAAATACCGCAGGATATTCCCGCAGAGTTTACCGAGGTTGCCAGGGATATTTTAGGAACCGAGCCAGTTTGTTGGGTGCCTGACGCTGCCTATAAAGACCCGGCTATACGAGCACTTCTGGCAAAAGAGATTTATGATGGCGCGACCTTGATGCGTCTGGATTATGCGTACACCGATTTCTTTGGACAGATTTTGGAATATCACTATCCGCACCGGGATCTTGAAAAGAGTACGCTCCTTGATTTAAGAGAGTCAAACGTGTATGGACTAGATGCTACCGCTGAACGCATAGTAAGAGACAGAGCCAGATTTAAGCACGCTTCGCATGAAGTAGGTATTCGTCGTGTTATTGCAGAAGGCATTGATAAACAATTTATTCTCTACGAGCACAGGCGCGGCGAACAAGTAGTGGATTATGTTGGCGTGGATGCCTGGGGCAAGGTAATTGTCGAGCCGTATATGGCTGAAGAAAAAGATAAGGATGGAAACAAAAAATATGTAGTAAAGCATGTGAGCGTAAGGTTAGATGAGTCAGCTGAAGCTTTAGGAGAAAATTTATATACGAAATTAGGATTAAACGCAGAGCAAGCTAAAACCGTAACTGTTAGCCGCATATACTCAGGCTTTGACACAAATTTAAATCTTACAGAGCAAACAGGCTGGGCTCTGGATTTAGGAGAGCGGAAGTTTACCGTGGGAGGAAGAGAAGTAGCTTTCCATTTGATTCAGCAGATAGATGTGGAAGGTAACCCTATAATCAATATTCCTGCCGAAACCGGCTTTATTGGAACAAACGAAAATGGCCAGTTTATCACTTACTTTAAGAAAAGCGAGGCAGTGGTTAATTTAGGCGAAACCGAGAATGGCAAGAAATTTGTGCGTATTTTTACTTATGACAATAGCTACGGCTTTGTCGAACAAATCGATAGAGCATTCACTGAAAAAGAAAATCAGGAATTGGCTTTACAATTGCCGGATGGCAATACTGAAACCATTAGCTACCACTTAATCCATCGCTTAGGAGAAACTGATAAGACAAAAGAACGCTGGTATGGCGTTGATATACTCAATGGGGAAGAATTGGTTCAATTTTACAGACGACCATTAACTCTTGAGAATGGAGCTACAGTATCTGGTAGGGTTATTATTGGCGGAAGCCAGACAGCCAAGAAGCCAATTGTTTATTTCGATGCCGCATTTAACTTCCTTGACCGTAACGGCAAGCCTATTGAACGGGGCACTGTCTTGAATGATAACAATGTGGTTGGCTGGGCGGTAAGGACCAATGATAAGATACAGCCTGCCGAGGCTGCAACGCCTTATGATTGGGAAATAATTGATGAAGTAACATATGATGGAAAGTTTGTTATTGCCCGTGCACTTGATAAAGAGGGTGACGAGAGAGCTACCATAGCTGAATTGGATGAGGGTGGCTATCTTGTAGAGATTATTAATAAGGATAGAACATTAGGCTATGATAATAATCCTGAGAGGCAGATTTACAGGGTCCATAAGAAAGAAGGGAATATATATAAATATGAACAATTATACCTGAATTCATTTGACAGGGAAGAATTTGAAATTGAGATAAAAAATGGTCAGTTAACTGGTGCTGAACAGGTTATTTCAGACTTATGCGCTGAAGAAGGAAAGACTAAAGCTCATAGCCCGGAAGGGCTTCCACAGATATTTAAGAAAAAGGCAGAATATGCTTTCAGAGCGGGGTTGCAAGAAGTAATCAAGAGCCTAAATATAATAAATGGCAATGTCCATGTCTTAAAAGAAGAAATTCAGATAAGTGAGTCGGGCGTCAAGTTCAATTATAGGGTAAAAGAAGATCCTTTGGCAAGAGTGCTTATTTTCTGTACTAGTGACGTCGATGCCGACATCCAGATTAATACGCGATTTCTCAATGAGAATTCGATATCGGGATATAGGTTCTCCAGTATGGGCATTATGTTTGAACTTAAGTCCGATACAGAAGTTGGTAAGGTAATTAGCCCAAGAGATGTCCTTGCAGAATATAGTGTTACTGAAGCTATAAGAAAAGTTTTGCGCCAGAAAGATATTAAAGCTGAAGGAGAATATGATTTGGTTAAGGTTACAGAATATCTTGTTGTCGATAGTGCTAACGGCGAAGCACTTGTGCCCGTATTAAGCAGATATATTAGGACTAAGGATCCTTTAAAGAGAGACTATGCTAGGTTTGACCGCGGGGCAGTGAGGTTTATGAAATATATAAATGGCAAACATAAGAATATTGCAGCAGAGCCTCCTTTTAGTATTTCTTCAGGGGAGGTTGTGGTTGCGCCGCAATTGCAGAAAATAATCAGGGAAACGGAATACTCTGAAAGAAGAGGCGATGAGTATATCTATAGAGTAACGCGTGAGTATAGAGAAGGCAGAGATTTTGTCAACAGGCCTATCTTTATCGGCTATAACTTCAAGAGCGGAATTATTTGGGAGCACTATATTAATGAAGAATGGAAGTTATATACAAAAGACGGGATTTCGCTTTATATTACGCGATTTAGCGGGGCTAATGAACGAGGGATAATTACAAGAGGCTATCGCTATACTGATTTAATTGATGGTTGCCAGGAGGCGCTTTACAGTGATTTTGAAGTCCGGGTTTATCATGATGGGGCAGCATATCTTATGTTATCAGAACGCATCAAATCACCTACGCCTACGGGCAAGCCCAGCCAGAGCATCATCAGGAATAATAACCTCTGGGCGAGAATTGAAGAAGGATTTGTGCATACCAATGTTTATAAGACAACTGTTTACGATAAATTTTTAAATTCAGGCCCTGGATGGCTCTATGGAATGATGAGGAGTGCTAGATTCAAAAAAGACGGGGAGGATGTAGAGAAAGTGATTACGGCGATTAGGCAGGAGGGTCAGCTGGTTGACTTGCATTTTAAAGGAGAAAAAGAAAGACTCTTCTCAAGCATGGAATGGGAGATTCTTAATTTGTCGGGTATACCAGGCTTAAATCAATTACCGATATGGACAAGATATCTTTTAGCTATCCTTGGGATTGGCCTGTTATTTATCGCAGCACTTAAGATATACAATCTGCTTAGGCGCATTTTTGGAAACAGAAATAATCCTAATCAGAGTAACTTTAAGACTCTTAGAAGCATCTTGCGAAGTGTGGCAAGCGGAAATCCAATAAGCGCAGAAAGCCTTGCGCAGAAAATCATATTACTGCGCGAATTAGGCGGTCCTTTGGCCTTAGGTAAGAACGTTCCTTCAAAGAAAGAATCTGAAGCGCGCAGCGCTTTTCTGCGTTATTATCTCTTGGGATACGGCTATTCCGAAGAGGAGGCAGAGGCTATGGCAAGACTATATAACAGAGGAAGGATAACCCTAGAAGATAAAGATGTTGATCCGAAAACAATGCCTAGGGCCCCTCCGATTCCTGAATCATTAGCCGGTGTACAGGATGCGGCTGAAGACGGGTATCCTAAAGCAATAGTTATTCAGGCAATGGTAGATGCACACTTGATTTCTCCTGAAAATTTTGCGCAGGCACAGAGAGCTATAATTCATCCTGGCGCTTACGCATTAGCCTGGAATGAAATAGTCATATATCTGATTAATCTAACACAAAATATGGTATTGGCAGAAATCAGAGAAGGTAACTTTGCCAATATTGATAAGTTACTTCCTACCCCAGAAGCAAAGACACTCCAATATATTCGCAGACAGCAAATATTCTCCGATGAGCAGATTGCCCAGGCTGCACGTAGAGCAGGCGATGCCTCATTTACCGAGTATATGGTGGGCCTGCTTAGGGAAGAGGCAATCAGGCCTATATTTGATTATGTCTATGCCAGGACTTTCCAGGGCACGGTAAATAATCCTACAATAATAAATACCATTTTTGAGACTGCGGTTGGTGAATTGACAGCTGCTATTTTTGCCAACCCGCTTATGTTAGAGGGTATCAAGAATAAGCCATTGCACGAACAGGATATCGTGTATGTGCCTTATCCTTTGAACATAGCGATCGCTCCTACTACATTAAAAGAACGCATCATACTAACATTTATCCAGCTTAATCCCACTGATACAGGCAAACATTCATTCGGCAAATTCTCGCTTGTGTGGCCATTCATGCTCACTGTAACCAGAGAAGTTCAGAGCTTAGTGGATGCCGATAATAGATCAGTCGAGACTATCAGAAGCGATACGCTGGCGCTGATTGCGGATTATCACACCGTGTTTATCGAAGTATTCTGTCATCAGTTTAAGATATTCCGGCAAATTACTACTACAAAGACCCCTTGGGTTCCTCGCAAAAAATTGATCGATGTTTTCACCGAATTAGATTGCTATGACTTATTTGAAAAATTAGCCCTGCGAGGAGAAAAACTTGAGGCCAGATTAGGCTTGAATATCCATAGCGAAGCTATGCGTATTAGGGTTTCCCAGGGTGATGAACTAAATGAAATTTTAACTTCCTTAGCTGAAAGATTTAAGAAACTTACGTTAGCATTAGCTAGACAAACATGTCCTGCAGCTGTGAAGCGAGAAGAACATACGAGAAAAAGACCAGGTATTATCCATCTATACATTCACAGGATATTTACTCCTTTGTTCAATGCGAAATTCTGGGGCATCAAGAGCAAGGCGTTGATCATTGTTGCTATCGCAGTAAATATTGCTGCAGTAGTTTTTGGCCTGCATCTGGCACTCGCCACTCCTTATTTAGCAGTTGGCACAGGGATTATCGCCTCAAGTTTCTTGCTGACGCCGATTATCTTTGGCCGGGCCACTAACCTCAAGGAGAAAATATTCTGGGCCTCGATTATGCTTGTCGCCTCATGGTATGTATTTGGTTTGATGGTGCATCATCTTTTCTGGAAGGCTTCGCTTATTGACGCCAAGGAGTTCTTTATTGCCATAGGAGCCTTAATGGGCTTAGGTGTTTTGTCTATCTTAATAGGTAAATTGAACATAGGTGCAAAGAAACGCTTACTGTTGATTGCTGGTATCATTGTTAGCACATTCTTCCTTGTTGGATATACTGCCAATCTTGGTTTATTCTTTACCATTGTACTACTGCTTTTAACATTTATCCCTACCATCATTTCTACTTATCATTTCAGGGTAACCATTAGAAGTTACGTAGAATTGTATAAAGAATTATGGAGTACTCAAGCCAGATCCTTGATAGGGTTACATTCACTCTTCAGGTTAATACCGCTTAATTGGGAAAGATTTTTCCAGAAAAGTTACGATGAATTTTTGGCAACGGAAGATGAATATATGCCGCTTACGCCTAATGGTGAATCAGTAGGCGAATATTTAGAAAGGACTATAGACAGCATCCGTAATCCAGCCGTGCTTCATCCAACCCTGCTTTCAGATGAAGAATATAACTTATGGCGGATGGCAATTCGTGGCGAGGAAGGCGGAAGGTTTATCAAGCCAAAATCAAAGAAAGCATTTGATATCTTATATAATGCCTTCTTTGCCTTAAGCCAAAAGAAGCCTGCTCCTGACGTGTACGCAGTATTAAAGCCTCATTCTACTCATGTTATGGCATGGAGAGAATTATATTCTCATCCATTCGAAATATTTGCTCAAAAAGGAACCTTTGAAACTAATCCTAAGACAGGAGAAAAGAGTTCTCTTCTTGGCTACATGGCACGAACTCATCGAACAGAATGGAATAATCTAATCGCCAAATTAAGAGCGCAAATCGGCAGCAAACCGCAGCTTGAGCAATTACAGGAGATCAATGAATGGTCTGATATCTATGCGATTGTATTTACTACTGAAAATGCTCTTACTGCGCAGGAAGTAAAATTAGTTACAGATTCTATCACATGCTGGCTTAACGAACTCCGTCCTTCTGACGCCAGTGTTGTACAATCAATGGCGCAAGATTTTGTAGAATTCCATTTATTTGTAAGCTATCAATCAGGAGATTTTGGCTATCATAGAGCGGTAGTAGAAATAGCAAGGCGACATACTTCATTGCAAGAGGCATTTACAGCATTAAATGCCCAGCAAAATAGGAGTGCTCTAGAAGAGCACTTTGTAAGGAATTACCCTCGCTATCAGAAGCTCGTAGCTATTAAACTTAGACAGGTCTTTGAAGATGCAGCTTTGTGGACGGAAAATGTGAAGCTGACTGCCGAGGGAATAAAAATCGATCCTCTAGATAAAGCGATAAAAGGATTGGACGCTGTCAGACAAGATAGCCAGGCTTCTCCCGAAGCACGACAGATTGCAGAAGCAATTTTGGCATCAACACCTTTCCAGAATTATCGCTTAAGAAAACTGGTTTTGGCTACAGATACGCAGGCTCAGATTGGAAATAATATTATGACATTAGAAGCCTGGGCAAGGGAATTCGTGGTCTGGAGAGAGCAAAATACAGAAATCATAACTACTTTATTAAGAGAGCGACCGGAATTTAGGTGTCCGGGGTTAGACATGAATAAACTGGGCGATGATGCTCTCGGAGAGTGGAACAAATTAGCTTCTCAAGTAGCATATATGGTTTCTCAATGCGACCAATCAAATGTAGTTTGTTGTATTTATGACCAAGCAAATGACTTTATGGGCTGGGAGAAGAACGGTTATATCGCTGCTGATTTCTGGCTAGCCTATGACCGGCAGGTTAATTATGATGCGCATGTCAGGGCTTATCCCGGACAGAATGTTTGGAGAGTATCCTATGCTACCTTGCACGGCAGGAATCCTCATTTGGCAGTTATCAGCCCGGCAATGAAGATTTGGGCTTCAAGCACAAAGGCATTTCCGGTAACCCAGATTTACAGCATTTCCCAGGAAGTCTGGACCTGTGATGTACAAAGAGGAAGAAGAAATATGCTCACCGGATATGGCAAGGAGTGCGCCATACCACAGGCAAGCTGTTCTGTATATACGGCGACAGGCGAAGATTCCGAAAGTTTCTTAATGTTACAAAGAAGTGGGCCAGTAGAAACAGAGCCACTAGAAGTCAGACCGCGAGGAATGGATCGAGATCGCAGTAGTTATTTACTTGAAAGACGCAGCAGATATTGCAGTAGCTATTTATTTACTTCAACCCAAATTGACTGGTTTATTTGGGAATGGGGCCGGCCTTCATTATTTGCCGAATCTATTGTCAACACTGAGATGCGCTATGCATTCAATTGCACTGGTTTTGTAAGGGATAGAAGCCCGTTTGAACTATTCTTTAACCCCGATTTAGGTTTTGACAAGAAATTATCGCATCTATTATTATGGTTCCATTACTTTGGTGCTCCATTTGCTTTGACATTATTGATAACTTTACCTTTCTTAGCTCCTTTTAGCGCCTTTGCCTTCTTGAAGCCCTTCCACTTCTTTGTTTTAACTATGTATATTCTTCTTGAAGCTATCAATAGTAATAACTTTATCAGGCACTGGAGGCTGACAGGAAGCGTACCCGTTGCTCTGATCCTGACCCTTTGGGATATCTTGAAAGCCACTCCATTCTATTTATTCCTTCTACCCATATTTTTAAGAGGCATCTGGTTCGCCAGTAATGAAATATTTGTATTTATTGATACCGTAAAGACCGCTTCCCTGCAAGGTTGGGATAAGGCAAAAAGATATGCCAGCGCTATGTTGTTTAAATTATTTTCCGAAAAGGGTTGGCATTTCAATGCTGTTATAGCTGTAGCAGGCATACTTGCCTGGGCTGCATCCTTATTCTTAATGACCCCGTATGGCCCGCTCATTCTCATCCCTTATCTGTTAGGGTCTGCCGCCTTCTTATCAGGCATGTACGTATACAAAACATACGTGAACACAAAAGGAGAGCTCAAAGGCAGCCATCCATGGCCTTTTGTAAAGACAGTTTTGGTACTGCCGTTATTACATGACTTAATAAAGACAGTGATAATAAAAATAAGGACAATAGATACTGATAAATTATTAGAAAGTAAGACTAGAAAATTGCTTTCTAATCTGCAAACCCTCACCAATCTGCGCCAGGCTCGCCAGCAACTCAACCAGGCTCAAGATGCTCAAGCAAAGACAGTCATCATCAATGCTTTTGTTGCTCCACTCTTTGCGCAACTGCCGCAAGCCTTACAAGAAGCGCTCTTAGACCTCAATGACAATAACCTTGATAAAGCCCACAAGGCCCTCTTTGATAGGATGGATCAGGAGAACAAGAAGCAAGTAAAGACTTTAAGCAGAGTTGCTGTGTGGGGAGATTGGTTAAAGGCTAAGGCGAGAAGAATTCTTAGACACAGGCGTAATGCCCTTTTATTACTGGCATTAAGTAGTTTATTATTCTTAACGGGGTGCGGTACAGGATTAACAATGATGGGGTCGTCTTATTTCTATTTTAGCATAATAATTATAGGGCTAATAATGGTACTAGCCCCAAAGATTATAAGGGTCATTTTATTCAGACTAAATCCTAGTCGTAGGTTCTATTACTATGTTTCTAAAAACGATATTTTGGAAGCCATAAGGACAAAAGATGCTTTAAAGTATATAATTGAAGCATTAAATAGCTTAAATCCAAATATCCGAAAATTTGCAGCAGAAGCTTATGTCAGAATTGCAGGTATTCCTGAGGCGCGGCCAGAAAATAGAGATTTACTACAAAAGCTTTCTGTTCTAGAGGATATTAGAATAGCTGAGAGTTTACTCCAACTTGATGTGCCAGTGGTTGAAACACTTATTAAGGCATTAAGGGATAAAAAGATGTCAACGGAGGTTATGGTACAGAATGCCATGCCAGCTGCAAGAGAAGCTATTAGAAGTAATTTCGAAGAGGCAGAAATAGAGAAAGCAACTAAGATAGTGGTTGATATGGGTTCAAGGTTAGCTAATCAAGGAATCGCGCCTTGTGCTGTCGTTCAATACGGCATACCTTTGGTAGCAGGAGTGTCGAAAAATAATTTGGATTGGTTTAGGCAGAGTTTAGAAGCCCTAGAAGGATTAGCCGTTGAGTTAAATAATCAATCCGTTAATGTATTTGAGACATTGACAGTTGGCAAGCCAGTAATTTTAAAATTTGGTATAAATCCAGAACGATTCCGCAAAGCTTTGCAAGTAGCTAAGCTTATTCCACAATGGTTTAAGAAAGCCAGAGAAGATGGTTTGCTAGACGGCAGGTTAAGAGAGCAAATCAAAAATATGATAGAAGTTTTTTCAGACATCGAATTAGTAGAGATAGTATTGTCAGCTGAGATTGAATCAGTCGGTTGTGTGAAAATATTTAGATATAATAATAGTGTCGAAAGAGAAAAGAAGATAGAATGGGGTGAAGTAAAAATAGAAACTTTTGTAGGAAAGGGTCAGGGAGGAAAAGGAAGTCTTAGTACTGAAGATGCAGCTAGACGCGTGAGACAGGGTCGAGAAACAATAAAAATTATTGGGGTGGATGAAGGTTGTACTTATCACTGTTTAGGTCCTGGCGGCTGCCCAATTTATGCAACTGAATTTGACATAATTTTTCAGAGAGCTAAAAATGATAATGATTGCGGTCTCGTGGTATCCGAAGATGCTTGGGCCTTGCCTGTTTCTAATGAGCACGAATGGAATCAAATTTCATCTCTTTCTCCAGAAGTTGCTAAAAATATACTAGATGTTTTATTGCAGGCAAAACAACCTACTTTCTCCCATCTCTCCCGCGGCATCACCCCCCAAGACAACGCTCCCATCAAGCAGGCAATTGATGCTGCCTTTGAGCAAGGAAGGATTCATGAACCTGATGACCGCATGCGCCAGGCAATAGCCGCTTCAGTCA